>JBAXJZ010000001.1:0-36496 GCA_037137595.1 Burkholderiales bacterium
CACCGAGTTCCTGGCCGCGCTGGCGGGCGGCGTCGATGTCGCCATGATGCTGGCCTGCCCCGAGCTGCGGGTCGTGCCGGTGACCATCCACCTTTCGCTCGCCGATGCGGTGCGCACCCTCGAGAGCACGCCCGCCGACGGCCTGGACCGCGAGATCGACGAGGCGATGACACACACCCGCCCCGAACGCGGCTGAGGCCGGGGCTGCCTCGCGTCTACAGGCTTGGCTGGAGAGCCAGCGTCGCCCGCATCCTCGGGGGGGATGGAACTCCCCTTCAAGCAGCACCGGCACATCCCAATGGTGGCCCGGGCCCCCGACGGCAGCTGGACCTGCGCCGATGTCTGCGGGGGACCTGATCGCCCGGGGCGCTCACATCGTCCGTCGCCAAGCTCCGGCAAGACCGCGGGTCATCGCGGCGCCGTCCGCCGGCTGCGCCTTCTAGAGCTGGGAGCCGGGGTCGGACTGAGTCGACAATTCGTTTGTTGCGGATATTGCATTTATTGCGTCTATGGAATATGCTCGGATTCGAGCGTACGCCGGGCAATGACTTGGCGCCCCCCCCCACGGACGAGGAGCACTGCATGTCGGTCGTTGAGCAACTTCCCGAGGCGGTCTTGCCCCCGGAGTCGAAGCGGGACCGGGAGATGGCCCGGACGGCACAGCAGTGCATCATGCGGTCGCTCGACCACTCGCGAGCGCCGGCCATCACCGTGCAGACGGACGGCGGAGAGGCTGCGAGCATCCAAGTGCCTCCGCAGGCGCTCCGACTCTTCGGCGAGATCCTCGGCGCCATGGCCGAGGGCCGAGCGGTCACGATCATGCCCGCCGATCGAGAGTTCACGACGGTCGAGGCGGCGAACTTCCTGCGGGTGTCCAGGCCGTTCGTGATCAAGGAGATCGAGGAAGGCCGCCTGCGGTGCCGGATGGTCGGCACCCACCGGCGCATCGCGCTCGAGGATCTCCAGGCGTACGCCGCGAAGGCGCGGGAGGGGCAACGGGCTGCTCTGCGCGATCTGGCGGATGCCGATCGAGAGCTCGGGCTCGACTACTGATCGGCCATGGCAGGGCACGCCCACTACACCGCGGTCCTCGACGCGTGCGTGCTCTACCCGATAGCCTGCACTGACGCGCTGATCAGCATCGCGGCCGAGGGCCTCTACGCCGCGAAATGGACCAGGCGGATCGAGACCGAGTGGATGGCGGCTCTCGAGCGAAACCGCCCAGACCTCGCGGGACGCCTGGAGAGGAGGCGCGATGCGATGCGGCGGGCGGTCCTCGATCGGGAGATCACCGAGGAGGCCTGGCGCTCCGTGACGACGATGCCTGCGCTGCCTGACCCGGACGATGCTCACGTTCTCGCCGCAGCCATCGTCGGTCACGCGGACTGCATCGTCACCCGTAACCACCGGGACTTCCCGAAGGAACTTCTGGATCCGCTGCACATCCAGGTCATCGACCCGGACGTCTTCATCATGAACCAGTGGGACCTCGAGCAGCTCGCGGTCATCGCCATCTTCCGATCCGTCCGGGCGAACCGGAAGAAGCCGGGGCAGACGCCGACGGAGTTCGCGGCCTCGTTCGAGGCCGCAGGACTCCCGCTGACGGCAGCGAGGCTTCGGACGGCTGTGGACCTGCTCTAGTCCGGACCGAAGAATCCGGGGCCATGCCCCCGTCAGCGGCCTCGACGCCGAGCACCCGCCAGACTGGGTGCCAGTGCGGTCCACCGCTTCGAACCACAAACGAAAACGCCGAACCTGGAGGGCTCGGCGTTGGCGCAGGAAGATCGGGTTGCGGGGGCGCGCTCCGGACACCAGAGACGGATCCGCGTCCGGTAGGCCACACGGCCGATCGACAGCGCGGCCGGCCCGAGGGAGGATTTGAGAATGCGCGACGGACACATCACCGGCCGCCGGATCGTGGCGGCGTCGTGGCCCACGCCGTGGGGCAGCAGCGAGATCGAACTGACGGACGAGGCGGTCGCTGCTGCCGGCGGACTGGCGGCTGCTGTCGCCGCACATCTCGGTGTCACGGTGGCGCAGATGAACGCCTGGATCGAATCGGACTTCACGGTCCGGTGCGCGGGGCGCCGCGCTGACGGAAAGCCGTGTCGCGGGTTCGTCACCGGTGGCAGCAACTTGGCCGACCCGAAAGCCTGGGTCGCGATGCAGGGCGAGTACTGCCCTGCGCACGGGGGCCCAGGCCGGTGAAGCCGTACCCTTCCCTCCTTGAGGTCGTCGCGGAGGCGCTGGCCCTCGCCGTCTCCGACCGCACGGTCCGGCGCTGGGTCGCTGGCACCAGCGACGTGCCGGCCGGACTCTACGTCGACCTGCTGCGGCTGGTCACAGATCGCGCGCAGACGCTGGACGACCTGACCGGGCGGCTGCGCGCCGCGGGGGGCTGAGAGATGCACATTAAAGCCGGCCAGCTCGTCGCGCTGACGACGGGCGACCACCGCTCCGAGTTGTCGCTGCTGGGGCACCGGCGCGCGCTCTTCGACTTCGACCCGGCCGCCGAGGCGCGGATGTGGAACGCGGGGCATCCCGACGGGATGTCGTTCGACGCCTACCTGCAGCGGCGCGGACTGCTCGAACCACTGCCGCCCGGGTCGGTGGTCGAGCTCTGGTTCGACGAAGGGACGTCCAAGATCGACTTCGTGCACGTCGGCTACGCCGAGGGCGACGAGCCGCCGGCCGAGCCGGGCGCAGAGGGGTGAAGGATGGACGACGACGCGATTCCGATGATCGACACCTGGTGCGGGCGGCCCATCGACGAGATGACGGCCGACGAGCTGCGCGCGGCGCTGCGGACGGCAGTACGCTGGCTGAACGGGGGCGGCGTGATGCTCCCCCGCCCGGCTACTGCGACACGAACGTCGTCGTCGCCGAGTACGCCACCCCGTTGACCCGGGCGGTCGCGGTGACGGTCCAGGTGCCGCGCACGTAGTCGACGGCCGAGGTCTGCGGCGACAGCGTCAGCACGACCTGCTTCACCGCGTTCATGTTGTAGGGCGGCGTGCCGATCACGAGCCCCGGCGCGGACGCCTGCACGTCGATCGCGAGGATGGGCGGCAGGCCGGGCCCGTCGAGGTTGACCACCGCCCGGACGTTCTGCGAGGTGGCGGTCGCGACGTAGGTCGGCAGGCCCCACGCGATCGTCACGGGAGGCGCGGGCGCCGCGGCCGGCGCCGCCGGTCCGCTGTCTCCGCCGCTGCCACAGCCGACCAGCAGGGCCGCGAGGACTGCCAGCGCGGTTCGACGCATGGCCAGACCTACTTCGCGGCCGGCGCCGCGGCCGCCGCGTCGAACTTCGCGAGGAACGCCTCGACGTAGGCCGGCGGCAGCTTCACCGCCACCTTCCCGCGCCGCCCGCGCACCTCGATGTCGAGCCCGGTGGCCCGGTGCTCTTCGAGGTACTGACGGTGCGCGCCGACCGACACCACCTCGCGCACGATGCCGCCCCCGCTCGCCCGGCGGTCGACGACCCGCATCGGCAGCATCTTCCCGGAGCTGTCGAAGGCGGCCTGCAGGAACGACCACTCGCTGCCGCTGAACTGGACGTAGAGGGAGGTCGCCGCGGAGCCGGCGGGGCCACCGACGGATCCGCGCAGCCGAAAGGTGACCGTGTCGGGGAACTGCAGCTCGACGATGTCGGGCGCATCGACCCAGAGCATCCCCGCGTATTGGTCCGCGCGGACCGTCACTTGGTCGGCGGTCACATTCGCCGGGGACGTCGCGCACCCCGCCATCAGGGCCAGCAGGCCCCCTACCACCGTTCGTCGCATCGGATCCTCCCGGCGCGCAGCGTACCGTGCCGCGGCGCCGGACGGGTCATCACGCCGGGGGATGCCTCGCGGGGAAGCCCAGAGCCCGCAGAGCGGCCGGCAGGGGCACGCCGAGGGATCGGAGCAGGACGGCCGCCGCGCGGGCGCCGCGGGCCGCCTGCAGCCGCTGCGCGGCCTCGCGCAGGGTCATGCGCCTGGGGTGGGCGCGCCGGCGCCGCCGCGCGGGATCATCGGGCCGGCCGCAGGGGTGCCAGGCGGCCGCAGCGCGAGGACGAGGCGCTCGCCGAAAATAAACCCGAACGGGAAGGTGGCGATCTGCGCGCCGAGGTCGACCGCTTGGGTGTTCTTCGCCCACGCGCCGATCAGGATCATCAGCGAGCCGACGATGATCAGGGTGCCAGCTGCTATGTAGCGGAACGACGCGCGCAGGTCGATCACCCACTGCGACGGCGTGCCGCCGGGCTGGTCGAGGCCGGCCAGCGCCTTCAGCCGCTCGATCATCGCGTTCTCGAGCTTGATCTGGTCGTCGATCGACAGGCCGCCGATCCGGCGTGCGATGCCGCCGCCGAGCGTCTTCAGAAAGTCGGCGGCGACCGGCAGGCCGGCGGCGATCAGGGTGGTCAGCAGCGGATCCATCGGGCGCCCTCCTCAGGCGGTGGCGCCCTCGAGCGCGCGCAGCGCCCGGGCGTAGAGGGACGCGCGCTCGGCGCGGCCGAGCATGGCCGGGCCGTTGATCGCCCGAGTGACGCCGTCGAAGTCGCCGCGCTCGGCGATCGGCGACAGCGCGCGCGACGACCAGTACCAGCCGGCGGTCCGCGCCGCGTCGGCCGGCTGCGCGACGAGCTCGGGCTGCTCGAGGTACGGCCGCCCGAGCGTGGCGGCCGCGCGCGCGTAGTTCGCGCGGCCGGTGATCTGGAACAGCCCCCGCCCGCGGTAGCGCCAGCCGTCGCCGCTCGCCTCGGGACCGTTCCCGAGCCGGTTCGCGTAGGCGCGATTCGCCAGCCGCTCGGGCTGCCGGACGTAGGGCAAGGCCTCCGCGGCGTCGATGAAGGCGTTCCGGAAGACCACGGCGATCCGCGCCGCGTCCCGGTACCAGAGCGACTCCTCGAGCGAGGCGAAGCCCTGCGACTCGTGCATCGCCTGCGCGACGAACGCGGCGACCTGCCGCGGCCCGCTGATGCCGAACTCGCGGCACGCGGCCCCGATGGGTTCCGCGAACGCCCGGGCCTGCGTCGGCGCGACGCCGCAGTCGATCAGGCTGGCGGTGGAGATCATCGCCGCCTCAGGACCAGTGGAGGTGGCGGATCGCCCAGCCGATGACCGCACCGGTCACGACCGTGACGATGCCCCCGAGCCACATCACGACGCGCAAGCCGCCCTGCGCCTGCGCGAGCTGCTGCTGCACCTGGTTCAGCGTGTCGGCCTGCACCTTCACCAGCGCCTTCAGCTCGCCCATCGACACGGCCATGCCGTTCACGGTGGCCTCGAGCCGCGCGATCGCGGCGACCTGATCTCTGTCGTCCATGTCCTGTCCCATGAGGAGAATCCGTTCCGCGTGCGTCAGCGCCCGGACTTGCGCCACGAGGCGCCGCCGCCGCCCGGGCCGATCCAGTACCGCCTCGGTGTCGGGGTGGCGTCGGGTGCGTTCGCGCGCAGCGTGAAGGTCTTCGTCGTGGTGTCGACCGCGTTCGCCGCGGTGATCGCGACCGAGACGCTGCCCTGCGGCAGCGCCGGGTAGGACAGCACGCCCGACGAGTTGATCGTGAAGCCCGCCACGGACGAGTACGGCACCGACCACGTGATCGTCCCGGTACCGGTCGCGGTGATCGTGCGCGTGCCGGCCGTGCCGGCGACCGCGTCCGCGAGCGCGGTGGTCGTGATGGCGGGCGCCCCGGCCCCGCTGACGGCGGCCAGCGTGAAGGCGCGGGAGAGCGTGGCGCCGCTCGAGTCCCGGACCTGCACGGTGAACGACGAGGACGAGACCGCGCCGGCGTTGCCGATCACCACGCCGTTCGACAGCACGAAGCCCGTCAGCAGCGAGCCGCTCGTCAGCGTCCAGGTGTAGGGCGACACCCCGCCGGTGACCGACAGCGGCTGGTTGTAGTTCGTGCCCACCACCGCGTTCGGCAGGGTCGCGCTGGTCACCCACGCGAAGGCGAGGATCACGCGCAGGGTGAACGTGATGTCGGTCGAGCCGGCCGCGTTCGTGGCGCGCAGCACCACCGTGTAGGTCGCCTCGCCGCCCGTCGGCGTGCCGCCGAGCGCGCCGGTCGTCGAGTTGACCGTGAGCCACGCCGGCCCGGAGACCTTCGTGTAGGTCGGCGCCGGCGAGCCGGCGGCTTGGACGGTGAGGCCAGTGATCGCGACGCCCAAGGTAACCGCCGGCAGATTCGCCGTCTGCCAGACCGGCACGGTGTTCGGGACGGTGGCCGCGTCGGCGTAGGTCCAGAGGGTGTAGCCGGACGCGACCTTCTGGTCGGCGTAGCGCGGGGTGTCGGAGCGGCCGGGCGCGGGGATCGGCGACGGGCCGCTGGCGACGGTGTAGCCCGACATCACGCCCGAGCCGACCATGCGCTGGTAGACCGCGGTCGCGACGCGGTCCGCCCCGCCCTGCGCGAGCAGGTAGGTCCGCGCGTTCGTCGCCGGGTCGAGCCAGTAGTCGGACGCGAGGAATCCCGAGCCGGACGTGTCGGCGATCGTCCAGAACGCCGGCAGCGGCGGCGGGTTCGCGCGGACCTGCGCCTCGGTCAGGCCGTAGGGCGCGGCGTTGTACGGCCAGCCCGCGTTCCAGTTACCCCACGGTGGGGGCGTCCCTGCGCGGAACGAAATGAACTGCCCGGTGATCCCACCGAAGGCGCGCCATTCGGTCGAGTCGCAGGTCTGGTACTGCGCGAGCCCCATGTCGGCAGCGGTGCGCGGATACCCGAGGTAGTCGTAGCGACCGAGGTAGTCGTAGCGGAACCCGTCGGCCTTGATCGACCAAAGGTCGATTCCGATGCGGATCAGGAAGCGCGCCTTGAAACGGTCGTCCGGCCCGGTCGGGTCGTCGAGCGCGAGCCGCACCTGCGCGCCCGCGATGAACGCCGCGGCCTTCGTGATCCCCTCGCGGTTGACCCCGTAGACCTCCGCGCCGTCGGCCTGCGTGATGTTGCTCAGCAGCGGGTCACGCCTCGGCGACGTCGGGCGCTGCCAGAACTCTGTGCCGTAGTTCCCCACGGCCTTCACGAACCGCGTGACCCCGTCCGGCTGCAGGCGACTCACGCATCCAGGCGGGGTCGTGTAGCCGTAGATGGACGTGCCGTTCCACCATGCGCCGTCGCACTGCGCGCCGGCGAACATCGTCCGGTAGACGTTGTCGACGCCCGCGGTCATCCCGAAGACGTTCCTGATCTCGACGCCGCTGTTCGTCGCCTGGTTGTCGGGGTGCTCGAAGACGTGGGTCCAGACCTGGAACGCGCTGACCCGGTCCGTCAGGTACGGGAAGCCCGGGCCGGCACTCTGGGGCGCGAGGCGCCCTCCCTCGTTGTCGAGCGGCCCCTGGTCGCCGCCGGGGTTCGGCGGGGTGGCTGACCAACTCGCCATGGCGTCATAGAGGGCCTGCCACGACGAGTAGAGGTTCCCCCCGTAGGCCGCCGGGACGAAGCTGCCGCCCTTTGCAGTCAGCGACGTGCTCGGCGTCTTCGAGGCGGCGATCAGTTGCTCGACGAACGCGGTCCGCGCGGCGCTCGAGCCGCTCGCCGACGACAGCGCGGCCAGGTCGACCACGAACAGGTTCGCGCCGGTCTTCGCGCGGATCGCCGTGTTCAGCGTCTGGAAACCGGCGTAGGCGGCATTCGTCTCGGCCTCCGTCTTGTTCCAGTACGGCGGCAGCGTGCACATGAAGACCTTCGCCGCGGGCTTCGCGGTGGTCATCGCGTCGATCATCGCCCCGTACTTCGTGCCGATCGACGACGTCGCCGCGAGCACGTCGGCCCAGCCGACGAGCACCACGATGATGTCGACACCGACGCCGGCCGCGAGGATCGTCGAGATCTTCGCGGTGATGTTGTTCGTGCCGCCGGTGCTGTCGATGAAGGCGCCGGTGTAGCCCTCGTGATTCGGGTCCCCGCCGATCGCGGGCAAGTCCGACTGCGTGCCCACGAAGTCGAACAGGTAGCCGCCCTGCGTCAGCGTCTCCTGCAGCCGCCCCGAGAACGAACGGTAGCCGGTGGTGTCGCCCTCGTTGCCCTTGACCAGCGCATCGCCGATCAGCATTACACGCGCGGTCGCCATGGCTTAGTAGTCCTGGATGACGCCGGAGACGATGTAGACGAGCCCCTTAACCGGCGAAGCGCCGGGGCGACCGAGCACGCAGTTGACGGTCGTTCCAGCCGCGACGTTCGGAACCGTCGAGCCGGTCACGTAGATCGTCCCGCCCGTCGCCTCCGCGGCAACCCCGTCGACGCGCCGAAACGTGCTCCCGTCGGTGTCGGTGAGCCAGTGCCGGACCGACCATCCGGTGGTGCCGTTCACCGCGGTGTCGATCCCGGTGATCGCGATCCGCTTGTTGACGGTCTGCGCCTTGAACGTCGCGAGCGCGACGGCGGTGCCCTGATACGCCGCGTCGTGGGTGTAGGACACCGACAGCGCGGTCGCAGCCGCGAGCTGTCGGCTCTGCACGTGGAACGGCGCGCGGTTGTCGAGCACCGTGCCGACGAGCTGCGATCCGCGGTGCGTCCAGCCGCTCGACGGGGTCTGCGGGCTGACCCCGTTCACGTTCGCGAGGAACATCCCCGAGATGACCGCGAACGCCAGGTCGTCGGTCGTCACGAGCCCTGCGGTGCTGCCGGAGGCCGTGCTTGTCGCCGAGTGCGCCGCGGTGCCGCCGGCGACGCCGTTCAGCGCGCCCGAGCGCGACAGGCCGGACCACTCCTCGACAAACCACGAGACGATCGTGCTCCCGTCGTTGTAGGCGAAGTTCAGCGCGATCTGCGTCGTGCCCGCTGCGACGTTCAGCGCGTAGGCGATCGTCGACTCGGTCTGGTGATCGGACCCGGAGTCCGAGACCTTCACCTGCTGTTTCGCCATCGCCCAGGTGTTCGCACCCGTGCCGCCGATCGTCGACGAGACGCTCGTGATGACGCCCGGCGTCGAGGTGCTGTAGCGTTGCGCGGCGACGTAGACGATCAGCGTGTTCCCGGCGGCGACGGCCGAGGGCAGCGTGATCTTCGCGCTCGCGGACGATCCGTCGCCCTTGAAAGCGACGACCGATGAGGCCTGGACGAGTGCGGCTGGCATGAGGGCCTCCTATCGCTTGATGTGGGTCACGCGCGACGAGACCGCGTAGAAGCGGTCCGTCGTGTTGCCGATGTTGAAACCCGCTACCGAGCGGCCGATCCGCAGGAGCGGGGCGATCGTGTCGCCGGCGCGCACGTTGTTGACGGTGGCCGTCAGCGTGCGGACCTCGGTGACATTCGCGCCGGTCGGCGCGGTCATCAGCGTGCGGCTCACGAGCGGGAGCTTCCCGTTGCCGATGTAGATCCCGCCCGTGATGACGTTCGGCGCCACGACGCCGCCGGTCGCGGACAGATCGAAGGTGACCGAGATCTCGACGGTGCCGTCTGCGGTCGCGGTGAAGTTCGCGAGCGAGTAGTCGACGAAGAACAGTGTCGACAGATCGAAGCGAGCACCCGGCCCGTTCTCGACCGCCGCGATCGTGGTCGCAGCGCCGGCGGCCAGATCGGCGGTGTTGACCACACGCAGCGGCCCCTCGACCCAAGGCGACAGTACGGTCTGCCCCGGCAGCGCGGGGCCCAGGTACGCATGCTGTCCGAACACGAACGAGCCGTCGGCCGTCACGCCCATGTCCCGCGCGTACTTTCGGAAGAACAGCATCGCGCGCGTCACCCCGGCGGGAACGGTGGCGAAGCCGCCGACCCGCGCGTAGTTCGCGAGCGACTGGATCGGGGCGAACTCGGCCGCGTGCCCCGGTCCCCACAGCGCCTGCTCGCTGTGGTAGGCGCCGTTCGCCGTGTAGAAGGCGACACGCAGGTCGACCGGGCACCGATGGGTCGACAGGTACGCGGAGCCTTCGATCCGATCCCCGCCGACCACCGGGTAGAACTTGTCCCACTGCGCAAGGATCGCGTCGCTCAGCCCGTTCGCGGGCCGGTCGCCGTCCTCCTGGATCACGAAGCCGGAGCCCTGCCCCGCCGGCGTGCCGGACAACATCCACGGCGCGAACGTCGACGCGTTCAGGTGGTAGAGCTTGAGGTTCGCGTTCGTCGGCGACAGCGTCCAGCCCTCGGTCGAGTTCGTGAACGCGCTGTTCTCGAGCCAGTTCGCCGAGACGATCGCCGCCTGCGCGGACCGGAAGCGGCCGGTCACGGTGTAGCTGTAGGGCGTGACGTCGGCGAGCTGCTGCAGGCCGCCGCCGAAGCAGTTGAACGAGCAGAACTTGAAGAGGATCGTCTTCCCGACCATGTCGTCGGCGAGCGGGCCCGAGGTCGCGAGCGCGCCGTCGACGTAGGCCCACTGCGCACCGCTCGCCGCCGCCTGGTCGGTCGTCGAGAAGCGGCCGCGGCGCAGGCCGGTGAGGTTGTAGGCGCCCGCGCCGGTGAGCGCGGCGTTCTGGAACGAGAGGAACTCGCCGGACCCCGCGCTGCCCACGAACAGCAGCGTCGCCATCGCGTCGGCCTCGTTCGCGGAGACCGTGCGCAGCGTGCCGCCGCGGCCCGCGAGACCGACCGGCAGGGTCGCACCGCTCCCGGCCGCGAGCGCGCCCGTCAGCGTGCCGTAGCGCGCGCCCTGATCGACGCGGCCCACGAGCTTGTACGAGGTGCCCCCGTCCAGCGAGGCGTAGACGTCGGCGCCGCCCCAGTACTGCCCCGGCGTGCCCGCCTGGCCCGAGACCGCGACCCAGACCTCGAGGCCGCCCGCGGTGTAGCCGCCCGGCGGTTCGATGAACATCGGCGTCGCGACCGCGCCCGGCGACAGGTTGTAGTCCGGCCGGAAGCCCGAGCCGATCTGCGGCGCGACGACCGGCGCCGTCGCGTGGCCGATGGGCCAGTCCTCGGCCTTGACGTCGAAGTCGCCGGACGGCGTCTCGGTCACCTGCGTGACGCGCGCCGGCAGCTTCGAGAGCCCGAGCCACGGCTCGGTCAGCGTCACGAGGTCGCCCGGCTCGAGCTCCTCGAACCGCCAGGGGAGCTGGAACGCGTACTCGCATCGCACCGCGCGCAGCCGCTGCAGGCGAAGGAACGCCGCGGTCTTCGCAGCCTGCGAGTCGGCGAAGAAGTGCCACGTCTGTGCGGTCTCGCCGTTCTTCCCGTAGACCGCGATGTCCGCCTCATCCTCGGCGGTCACGGGCTCGAAGTTGTAGTCGCGCGCGCGGTTCGCATACTCGACGGTCACGACGTTCGGGATGTCCTGCTGCGCCGAGCGCGTGACCGTCACCGGCATCGAGCCGTTCACGGTGATGAAATCGTCGGGCCCAAGGTCGAAGACCGGCGTCGTCGGGGCGACGTAGCTCCCCGCGTTCTCGTCGCCGCGCGGGATCAGCTTCAGCACGCCGCCGGTCCACGCCGCGTCGGTGTTCAGCGCGTCGAGCATCTCGGAGAGCCACGCGCGCAGCGGGCGCTGCTCGAGGAAGGCCGGCGAGATCACCAGCCCGTAGGCCTGGCAGTAGGCGTCGAACGACGACCAGTCGCCGAGGTAGGCCGAGAGCCACCCGCGCCCGTATCGCGGGTTCGTGAGCATGTCCCGGATCACTTTCCACGGCTTCGCGTCGCCGTTCGAGGTCTCCCCGAGGAAGCCGTCGATCTCGAACGTGTGGTTCTCGACCTCGGCCGCGCTCGTCAGCGAGTAGCCCTGCCCGCGCACGTAGGCGAGGTTCGCGTAGGGCACCGCCTCGTTCGGGAAATTGGCCTGCAGGTACTGCCAGACGGCCTGATTCGGCGTGCCCTGCGCGAGTGCGAGCCCGAGCTGCGACAGGGCCTCCACGCTGGCGGTCGTCGTCGACGCGGTGTAGGTGATCGTCACGCCGTAGCCAGCCCAGCGCGAATTGAAGGTGTAGACGCCGCCCGACGCGGTGTAGTCGACGCCCGGGACCAGCGCGACGTCGTAGGCGCCGGTGCTGAAGACCACGTCGAAGAAGTCGGCCTTCCCGTAGACGACGCCCGCGTCCGCGACCCACGTCGGCGAGCCCGGAAGCGTCACGGTGTAGGGCGCGCCGGCCGGCACCGTCGCCGCATACTGCGCGGTGCTCTGCGTGGCCGTGGTCGCCTGGCCGGAGAACTTCTGCTTCCCCTTGTAGACGGTGCGGACGCCCGCGACCGGCCCCTCGGCGAGCAGCATCGCGACGGAGGCCGAGTACTCGTAGTAGCTGCGCGTCGGCCGCGAGCCGCCCCCGCCGCCCTTCGCCGACTCGGCGCGCTCCTCCTGCCGGATCGCCTGGAAGTCGCCGTACCAGAGCAGATTCCCGGGCACGCGCGCGCGGCCGTAGACGACCGGGATCGTCTGCCCGTAGAGCGAGGTCTGCACCCGGAGGCCGCCGAGGCGCGGCTCGGTGGTGCCGAGCGAAGGCTTACTGCCGGACATCGGATTCCCCGAGCAGGGTGAAGGCGAGATGGGCGCGGTTGGTGAACTCGGCGCGCTCGACCACCTCGACGCCGCGGCCGATGAACGAGTGCACCATCAGCTCCTCGTCGATGACGATCGCGCCGTGGCTGAAGCAGCGGAAGTAGCGGTAGACGAGGACATCGCCGGGGCGCGTGCGCTCGGTGCGCGTCGCGAACCGCTCGACCCACGCGACGAACCGCTCGTCGTCGCGGTGACAGGCCCAGTCCTGCGGGTAGTCGCCGGTGTCGAACGGCTCAATCAGGCCGGCCTCGGCGTAGACGCCGATCAGCAGCTGCGCGCAGTCGACGCCCACGCCCTTGATGCGCGCGCGGTGGTGGTAGGGCGTGCCCACCCAGGACAGCGCGCACTCGACAATCGCGGCGCGGAGGTCGGTCACGTCGTCGTCTCGGCCGCCGGCACGAACGGCGCGCCGCGGAAGTGGATGATGTTCGAGAACTTCGACGCGCACGTGGTCTGCCGCTTGTCGCAGCCCGCGAGGATCGCGAAGGTGTCGCCCACCGCGACGGCGTTCGGCCACGGGGCGGGGAACGTCAGCACGCCGCCGGCCGCGTGGTTCCGCACGTACTGCGAGCGGCCCGCGTTCGCTCCGGTCGTCCACCGGAAGCGGCCGAGCGAGAAGTAGCCCGCGGCCTGCACGAGGCCGGTGGCGAACTGCGTGCGCGCCGCGTTGACGCTGCCCGTCACCTGGTCGATCGACTGATAGCTGCCCGCGTTCACGCCGCAGGTCTCGTCGTAGAGCCGGTTCCCGCACTGCGGTTGCAGCACGTTCCGCGGATACGGCTGGTCTAGTTCCGCGGTCGGCGCGAGCACGCTCACGATGAAAGCGAAGTCCTCGACCTCGACCTGCCCGACGCGGCCGACGAACCGATTCGCCGAGACATCGACGATCGTGCCCGGGGTTCCGCCGTAGGCTTTCGACAGCGACACGGTCGCCCCGTCGAAGTCGCCCTGTCGCAGAGCCTGCGCGAGCGGCACGCTGCCGAGCATGTCGACCGAGCGCGGCATGATCCTGAGCTTGACCTGGTCGGAGTCCTCGCTGCCGTCGATCCCGATCCGCCAGGACAGGCGCGAGCGCATGAGCCCGGGCCCGACCGCGTAGGTGTTCGTGTTCCAGACGAGCTGCTGATCGTGCGAGGTCCAGTAGAGCGTCGTGCCGCTGACGAGCTGAATCCGCCAGAGATCAGCCGTCCACGAGATCCTGCCGGCGGCGAAGTAGTTGTGCAGGGTGGTCGAGACGGTGCGCACCGGTCAGCCCTTCACCGTCTGGAACTCGATCGAGTCGACCGAGTGGAAGCCGTTCATGAACTCCTCGAAGACGAGCTCGTCGTCCATGAACTCGCAGCGCATGTAGTAGGTCCCGGTCCAGCGCAGCACCTGCCCCGCGCTCGGCGCGGTGTTGAACCGCACGATGCGGTTATCGACCAGCGAGTAGGCCGCGGTGGGCGTGCCGTTGATCGTCACCGAGCCGATGGCGTTCTTCTCGCCAACCGGCTCGCTGAACGACGCGATCGTCCGCAGCAGCGCGAAGTCGGTCTGCGTGCCGTTGCCGACGCCGATCTGCTGCGCCGTGACCGAGTTGTAGTCGGGGTCGGTGAAGAGGAAGTAGTCGTAGCCGCCGGCGAGCTGATTGAAGAACGACATCAACGACTCGGCCTCGGCGAGAACGGCTGAGCGCAGGAACTCGGCCTTCAGCTTGAAGCCCCAGATCGGATAGCTGTAGTACGTCGTCGCGAAGCGACGGCCGCTCGCCGAGTACCCCTTGTGGGTCTTCCATCGCGGAATCCGCTTCACCGGCCAGGCGATTCCAGGGAGCGTCGGGAAGACGAGACTCGACATCAGCCCCTCACGCCGGCGCGGCGCGCCATCGACGGGAACGAGGTGCGCAGCGCACGCCGCACCGCGCCCGGGTTGTCCACGAGCAGCCGCTCGACGCTGCGCGCGTCGACCGCGTTGATCGTCAGGCTGTGCCCGCCGCCGCCGAGCCCTCCGCTCTCGATCTGGTCGCGCAGCGGGTCGGCGTACTTCGCCGGCAGCACCATCTCGCGCTCGTGGAGCTGCGTCATCGGGTTCATGCCGGCCGGGATGTCGAAGCCCTTCGAGGCGCTCGCCACCGACAGGCCGGAGGCGAAGGACATCGCGCCGGCGTAGGAGGCGGCCGCCGCGGCCGGGGCGAGCTCGGGGCCGACGATCGGGATCGCCGCGGTCGACGCGAAGGCCGCCGCGCCCGCGCGCGCGGCGCTCGCGGAGATGTCGCTGAAGGCGTTCTTGATCGACATCACCTTCGTCATCAGCAGGTCGGTGATCCACTGCGTCGCGATCTTCGATGCGACGCCCTGCGCGATGTTCCCGATGAAGTCGAAGGCGCCGGCCATCAGCGAGCGCATGGTCAGCGTGCCCTGCCGGATCGAGTTGAACATCCGGTTGAAGGCGCCGCTGATCGCGCCGGTGAACGACTCGACGTGCTCCTGCTGCTGCTTCGGCACGAGGTCGGCCATCTTGTCGGAGACGTCGCCCTCGGCCGCGAGCGCCTCGTCTTTCGTCAGGTTCCCGGTGGCGAGCAGCTCTCGGATCTGCTCGAGCTGCTTCACGTACTGGCGCGCCGGGTCGATGACGTTGCGCCAGTGCTCGGCGGCGTCGGCCAGTGCCTTCCGCTGCTTCTCGTCGGCCTCGAAGATCGCCGCCTTCCGTTGCTCCTGCTCGCGGTAGTCCTCGGCGGCGGCCTCGGCATCGGACTTGCGCGCGGCCTCGAGCCGGGCCTGCTCGTCCTTGAGCTGCGCGAGCGCCATCAGCGTGCGCTGCGTCTGGGAGTCGAAGTCCTTGAACTTCCCGTTCTGAATCTCCCAGGCGACCTTGTCGGTCTCGTACACCTGGGTCTTCGCGAGGATCTCGCGCTGGGCGGCCGAGATCGCGTCGGCCTGCTCCTTCTTGATGTCGCGGCCCTTCGCCTTCGAGCCGCCCATGTCACCCATGGTGTTCGTGCCACCGCTGCCGACCTTGGCGCCGCCGGATGCGTCGGGCGTGACGGCTGCGGCGATCTTCTTGTTCGCCTCCTTGGCCTCCTCGACCATCCTGTTCCAAGTGTTCAGCGCGGTTGCGCGGTAGGAGGCGATCCCCCGCTTCGCCTCCTCCCAGGCCTGGGCGTACTCGCCCTCGATCACGAGCTTCATGACCCGCGCGAACGCGACCGCCGACTCGGTCATCAGCTGGAACGCGCCGACGAACCACGCCTTCAGGATCATCACCGCGCCCTGCAGCATGCGGAAGGTCGCGATCAGCCCCTCCATCACGGTGCGCAGGCCCTCCACGGCCGACGGGCCGACGGTCGACAGCCAGTTCGCGAACTCGGTGAAGACCGGCATGACCGCATCGCCGACGGTCTTCTTCATCGCGGTCATCACGTCGTCGAGGTCGTTCACCGCGGCCTTGTAGGCCTTCGTCGCCGCGACGTTGTTCTTCGTGATCGTGAGGCCGAGTTCTTCGTTCTTCTGGCGCGCCTCCTCGAGCACCGGGCCGGTCAGCTTCATCAGCTTCATGGCGTCGTCGGTGTTCCGGCCGAAGAAGGTCATCGCGGCCGCGGTCTGGTCGACGCCCTGCTTGTAGCCCTTGGTGATTCCGAGGGCCTCCGAGAACAGGTCGCGGGAGTCGCGCAGGTGCCCGTTGGCGTCGCGGGTCTTCAGGCCCATCTCCTGCAGGCCGTCCTCGTTCGCCTTGAGCTGGCGCGTGAAGTGCTGCATCGCGCCGACGTAGGTCTCGGAGTCCGCGCCGATGTCGCCGAGCGCGGTGTTCAGCGCCGACGCCTCGTCGGTCGTGATCCCGAGCGTCGACGCCAGGCGGGCGGCCTCGCCCGTCAGCTTCTTCGACTCGTCGATCATTCCCTTGAAGGCCGAGCCCACAGCGACCACGGCGAGCGCGGAGAACAGGCCCGTCAGCTTCCCGATCGGCGCGGCGACCGACTCGAATGCGCCCTTCAGCGACCCGACCTTCGAGTGCAGGTCCTCGAAGCCGACCTTCATCTTGTCGGAGGCGGCGACGACGGTCTGCGCGGCCTGGTTCATCGCGGGCGCGAGCCCGCCCGTCTCCGCGCCGACCTTGACGTAGACGCCGTCGTTCTGAGTGCTCATCGGGTCACCATGGGGAACGAGGACATCAGCTCCGCGACCTCGGCCTCGGTCGGCGGCTTAGGCTCGGCCGCCTTCGTCTCGCCGCCGCCGAGGTAGAGCGCCACCGACACGTGGACCGGCGGGTACTTCGCCCAGTGGCGCGACAGGGCCGACATGCGCCGCACCGTCAGCTCGTCGATGACGTGCCAGGGCCAGCCGGTTGCAGCGGCGACGAAGGCGTAGAGGTCGTCCCAGTCGAACCCCTCGCCGCCGATGCGTTTGGGTCGGCCGGGCCCTCCGCGGGCGCGAGCCCGCAGACGTCCGCGACGACCATGAAGGCGCTGACCAGCTCCATCGCCTTCACCGGCGCGTCCTGCATCTCGGCCAAGTCCGCGCCGGCGCACTCGACGACGATCGCGAGCATCTCGTCGAGCACCTGCTCGCCCATGTCGCCGCGCGCCATCGCGCGGCTCACGGTGTTCATGCGCGGCAGCAGCTTCTTCAGCTTCTTGAACGGTTGCTCGGCCACCACCAGCGTCCGGCGGCCGAGCAGGACCTCCCTCACCATCACGTCGTCCATCGCCCGTTACTCCGAGAGCGCGTAGGTCAGCACGTTCCCCGCCGCGTCCGCGAAGCACGTGAAGTCGAAGTCGGGCACGACGAAGTCGTCGTTCTTCGTCGCGAGCGAGAGCTTCGAGCCGATCGCGTAGGGGCAGGTGAAGATCAGCGACTTGCCCTGGAACGGCAGGTACAGGTCGACCCGGAAGGCCGGCGCCGCGCCCATGATCAGGTTCTGGATCGTCGACTTCTTGGCCGTCGTCGAGGTCGCGGTGTACTGGAACGAGATGAACATCACCTTCGTCGTGTCGGCCGCCGCGAACGTGTAGACCCCGGCCGCGACGCTGTACTGCCCCGTGGCCGGCGCCGACGCGACGCGCGTCATCGGCACGCCGTTCGAGTCGCGCACGCCCAGGTCCGCCGACCACGTGCCCGAGTTCGGCACCGTCGGGGTGATCTGGTACGGCGAACCCGGCACCGCCGTGCCGGTGGTGTCGTAGACGTCCGACGTGATGCCGCTCGTCAGGGTCTGGCCGAAGAACAGCGAGTTCAGCAACGCGCCGTTGAGCTGTGCGAACGACGCTTTCCCGGTGATCGAGCCCTTGCCGCGGCCGACCGCCTGCGGGAATTGGTTCTGGCCGTAGAGGGTCTTCAGGTCGAACGAGACGTCGAGCGAGGCGTTCTGCAGCACGCCGAACTGCACCGGCGTCGGATTGGAGACGGTCGCGCCGGTGGCGTCGAACTGGGGGGTGCCGAACAGGGCGCCGCTGCCGAAGAGGAGTTGCATGGCGAATGCTCCCGGGGTTGGGTGGTCAGGTGGTGAGGATGCGAATCGGGACCACCGCGACCGCCTGGTCGCCGAGCGTTCCCTCGTCGGTGTCGATGACCCCCTCGACCCATGCGTGCTCGCACAGGCCGCCGAGGGTGTTCTTCCCGCCCGTGGCGGGCGTGCCGGCCATCGCCGCGTCGATCGCGTCGAGCAGCGGGTTCAGGATCGGGCCCGGCGCGGCGTTCGACCGCGCCTTCGCGTAGACGTAGACGTCGACCTCGAGCAGGTACTTGGGCGGCAGGCCCGGGACCGGCGTGGCAGGCATGACGGTCTCGCGCCGCTGCGCCATGAAGAGCGCGGGCTGCTCGCCGCCGGGCGTGTCGGTCCAGTGCTTCAGGCGACGCGACGCGGTCTGGAACGCGGCGGCTGCGGAGAGCCTCGCGAAGAGCGCGGCGTAGATCGGCTCGCGTGTCATCGCCGCACGCCCTCCTCGACGGCCTTCGCGATCTCGGCGCGGATCTCGGGCGCCATCTCACGCAGCGCGGACCGAAGGAACGAACGCTCGGGCAGGACGACGTCGTGCTTCTTCACGTCGACGAGACGGGGGTTCTTCATGGGCTTGCCCCACGCCAGGCGCTGCATGCGCTGGTGCGCCGGCACCTCCCACTTCCCGCCGTACTCGTGGGGCCGCGCGTATTCCTTGTTCGTGCCGACCTCGGCCACGATGCGTGCGTCGGTGCGCTCCGTGATCTCCTGCGTGATCGAGCCGCGCAGCCTGCCGCTGCGGTTCTTCAGCACCTGCCCCGAGAGCTTGTCGTTCTTCACGCGGGACAGAAGCCGCAGGCTGACGGCGTTGATCCGCTGCTCGATGCTGGTCATCACGCGCGGCGCGACGCCGCGCAGCATGCGCGCGGTCGCGGCGGCGCCCTCGACCTCGATCCTCACCACGGCACGACCTTCTTGTAGTTGTTCAGGATCCGCTCGACCGAGTCCGGGAAGTCGCCCTTGTCGAACGACACGGTCTCGCCGGCCAAGCTCTTCGAGCGATACCCCGCGTATTCCTTCTGCCGGTACTTCAGCGCGACGGTCTCGACGCAGGCCTGCTTCAGGTCGTCGGGCACGGTGGCCCAGCCCGCCTGGTAGACGATCGAGACGTTCCGCGCGCCCTTCGTGAAGACGCGGTTCCGCAGGAAGACCACGTTCTCGTCCTGCGCGTAGCCGGACGCGCCGTAGCCGGTCGACGCAGGCACGCTCGTCCCGTCGATCGTCACGCTCGTGACGGAGATGACCGGCCAGTTCGACAGCATCATTCCGGCCTTGCCGTTGCCGTCGACGAGGTCGGTGTAGCTGGCCGCCGCGACCGTGCGGTTCATGACCGTCTCCATCGCGTTCGACGCCGCCTGGATCAGCGAGGTCAGCAGCGGGTCGTCCTGTGTGCCGGTGATGGCCATGAAGGACTTGACGTCGGAGAGCGAGCAGAAGGCGGACACAGTCGCGGGCCTCTGTTACTCGGAGACGGTGATGAAGCCGTGGTCGAGCAGGTCGGCGACCGCGGCCTGCGGCACCTTCACGCGGCCCTTCTTGTCGGCCTTGAAGGTCTCGCCGCCCCACGAGCACTGGGTCGCGCCCTCGGGCACTTTCAGCGTCGCGAAGGTCTTGGGGTCTTGCGCGGCCGCCGCGGCAGCAGCGGCGGCTTCCGCAGCTGCGTGCGCGGCGGCGATCGCTTCGGCGTCGGAGATGGCGGGCGGCTGCGCCTCGGCGGCCGGCGGGGTGCTGCCGGCAGGCGGCGTTTCGCCGGCGGGCGGCGGGTTCTGGTTCTGGGTGTCGTCGGACATGGTCTGGGCTCCGGTGATGAGGGAGGAGCCCCGCGGCACTCGCGCGCCGCGGGGTGCGCGGCGCGTCAGCCGTTGGCGATGTTGGTGATCATCCCCATCGCGAAGGGGGCGTAGACGGCGAGGACCTCCTCGACGTAGACGCCGACCTCGTACTGACGGGTGCGCAGCGGCCAGTTGAGCTGGTAGTAGTCCCGGCGCACCTTGACCTCGGCCACGTTCGGGACGTTGTTCGACTGGTACTGCAGGGGCAGGTCCTCGGCCCAGCCGATGATCGTGCCCGCGGGGATCGCGGGGTGGATCTTGATCGGCACGCGCACGCCGCCGCCGGCGGTGAACGGGTTGAAGTACCAGCCGACCACGCCACCGGCCTGCATGTTCGCGTAGCCCGTCTGCGGGTCCGCGAAGATCTGCAGCAGCGGCGACGAGCCCGAGGACATCACCTTGTTCGACAGGTTCTTCAGCTCCTGCGAGTTCAGGTAGAGGACCGTCGGCGACACCTGGTACAGGTCCCACATCGCCTGGAACATCGTGTCGATCTCGTTGACCGTGCCGCGGCCCGACGAGGTGAGCACCGTACCCACGCCCGGGGTGCCGGTCGCGAGGGTGTTCACGTAGGCGCCCGAGCCCGAGAGCAGCGCCGAGTAGATCAGGCCGTCGAAGGCGATCGACTGGTTCCGCGACTGGTCCGCCGCGGTGACCGCCGACGCGAGCTGCCGGGTGCCGTTCAGGGCCGCGGAGAAGGTCACCGAGTTGATCGTGGTGATCGCCTCGAGGCGCTCGGCGCCGGCGGTTCCGACGAACCACGCATAGCCGAGCGCGCCGGTGATCGGGGTCACCGAGCACGACAGGGTCTGGCCGAGGGTGATCGCCTGCGAGCCCGCCGCCGACTTGTTCGAGCGGCCGCCGTTGATCGTGATCGTGTTGCCGTCCGCACCGGTGAACGACGTGGTGTTCGGCACGCCGTTCGCGAGCGAGGCGTTCCGCATGCCCTCGCCGGTCAGCGCGACGACGATCACCGAGTAGGTGTTCGCCGGCAGCGTGGCGCCCGAGCCGGCGGCCGACAGGGTCGGGGTCGTCGGCGTGCCGAGCGCGGTGCTCGCGTTGCCCAGGAGCAGCGCGTTCTCCTCCTTCAGCATGCACTGCTGCAGGAGGCGCATCGTCATGTTGGCCTGGATGTCCTCGAAGCCCTGGCCGGCCGACACCGACTCGAAGGACGCCTGGTCCTCCTCGCCGATCGTCTCGTAGGTCGCCGACTTGTTCGCGGTCGTGTAGGACATGCGCGCCGCGCGCTGGCCCTCCGGCACCCAGCCCGAGCCCGGGTGGCCGCTGCCGACGATCGCCGACACCTGGCGCCAGTTGATCGCGGTGCCGCCGTTGCCCGGGACGCGCGGCAGGCGGTTCCGGATCGGCGTCAGCACGGGGTAGAGATTCTTCGACGGGGCCTGCAGGTCGAACGCGACGAGGCCGGTGCCCTGCGTGATGGACTTGGCGATCTCGTCGTTCGGCGTGCGCAGCGCCTTCTTGACGTCTTCGATGATGGAAGCGGTCTGACCCATGGTCGGGACTCCTGTGATCGGGTGCGCGTGCGCGCGGTCAGGTGGTGAGGGTTGACGGGAGGGTGGTCAGCGGGACGGGATGAACGGGGTGCCGCCGCTGCGCAGCACCTTCTTGATCTCGTGCTTCGCCCGCTCTTCGGGCGTCGCGTTCTCGGGCAGCTCGGGGAGCGCGTCCGACTTCTCGAGCGGCGTGCCGACGTCCTGGGCCTTCTCGAGCGCCTTCAGGAAGGCCTTGCCGGGCGCCGGCATGGCCTCGAGGTCGGCGACTCGCTTCTGCAGGGCGTCGCGCTGGGCTGCGAGCTTCGACACCGCGTCGACGAGGTCGGCGTCGTCGGGCACGCCGGCGGCCGCGCGAAGCGCCTTGGTGAGGTCGCCGGTACCGGCCGCGGACGAGACGTCGTCGGCCGATGCGTCGGTGTCCGCGCCGCCGTCGCCGCTGTC
Organism: Burkholderiales bacterium; assembly: GCA_037137595.1. Lineage (GTDB taxonomy): Bacteria > Pseudomonadota > Gammaproteobacteria > Burkholderiales > Burkholderiaceae_E > UBA4615. The sequence goes on from JBAXJZ010000001.1 coordinate 21,661, forward strand.
GTCGTCCTTCGTCGCGTAGCCGAGGCCGTCGAACTTCGCGCAGCAGTCCTGCATGGCCTTGTGCACGTCGGCGAGCACGGCCTTCGTCGCGGCCGAGAACCGCGCGCCGGCCTTTGCCAGGTCGCCGGCGGCTGCGGCCTTCTGCGCGGCCATCAGCTGCAGCGAGGCGAGCATCTCGGCGCTCTCCTCGGCGGTCATGGCGGCGAGGATCGCGGCGCCCTGCGCGAACCAGTCGCGGAGCTGGCCGGGTACCGGCGAGCCGTCGCCCTCCCAGGCCGCCTCGGCGGTGCTGTCCATGGCGAGCGAACCGACCGACGACAGCAGCGAGGCGAACGCGCCGACGGTGTAGAGCCCCTTCTCGACCTTCTCGCCGGCCGCGGGTGCGGGGTCCGACCCCACCGGCTCGGCGGACGACGACGCCCCCTCGGGGAGGGATGAGGGCGCCGGGGGGTCGGATTCCTTGGCGATCGCGCCCTTCGCTAGCTCGACGAGCCGCTCGGGGGTGATCTCGCCCTTGTTCAGCATGGCCGCGAGGGCGTCGACGGCGGTCACGGCGGGGTCGCCAGCAGCCTCCGAGGCACCGGCCGGGGTGGTGGTCGCTTCGTCAGCCTCCGACGCGCCTACGGCCTCGCCCTTCCACAGCTCGATCGTGGCCTCGGGGTTCGCCGGGCGGTCGACGAGCGACACCTCGACGAGTTTCAGGCCTTTGATCACCGACTTGTTGAGCTGGTCGCGCGCGGTGACCTTGCCGCCGATGCTGAAGCCCTTGTAGACCCCGGCCTTCACCTTGCGCACCGCCTCGCTGTCGACGACGTGCGCGCCGAACCAGGTGCGGCCGTCGTCCTCGACGCGCGCCTCGATCGCGGTGCCCGCGGCCTTCGGCTGGTGCATCTCGCGCACCGCGCCCCAGCGCATGTAGTCGGGCAGCGCGGCCTTGATCGCGTCGGGCTCGACGATCTCGCCGTCGCTGTCCTCGGCGCCGCTCGAGGCGTAGCCGAAGACCTTGATGGTGCCGTCGTCCTGGTCCTCGACCTTCGACAGCTCGGCGTAGAAGCGTTTCATCGGATGGGGTCCTCAGTCGTTGATGGGGTCGCCAGGCAGCACGGGGATGACGTCGCAGACGCAGTTCGGATGCGCCGGCGGACCGTCGGTGCCGTCGGGGAATTCGGCGTCGAGGGCGATCGGGCCGGCCTCGGCGTTCGCGGCGCAGACGTCGCAGTCGGTCTCGCTGCCGACGATCCACTTCTTGCCGATGGCGCCGGCCTCGGCGTAGCTGATCAGCGTCCCCTGCACGTCGGCGCGGGCCGCCTCGGTGCGCGCGACCGTCTCGGCGCGCGCGTCGGAGAAGGCGTAGTTCTCGGACAGGGCCTTCGCGAGCTTGTCGGTCGACCAGCCCTCCTGGATCGCGATCGCGACGTCGCCGCGGATGAACTCCCGCGTCGACTCGGTGATCGCCCACCGCGCGTTCGGGTTCTCCACGAGCTCGCCGTCGACGACCTTCATGCCGACCATCTCGGCGGCGCGCACCTCGGCCCACTCGAGCGCGCGGCTGTGCACGAGGTCGAGCCGCGCCTCGTCGTGCTCGATCCCCATGCGCAGAAGGCCCTCGCTCGCGCCCTGCTTGCTGACGACCGAAAGGACCTGCTGCAGGTCGGGCGCCAGCTCGGACCACGAGGCGAAGTCGAGGTCGCCGAGGATCTCGCGCAGGCGCTTGCGCTGCGCGGCGGTGAGCGCGTCGCGCGCGTCCTCGCCCTTCGCTGCGTCGGGCGAGGTGCGGTCGATGGCGGCGGAGACCTGCTCGGCGATCATCGTGGCGGCCCGGCTAAAGAAGCTGTGCAGCCGCTGCCGCATCGCATCGGCAGCCGGCGAGGTGGCAGCGCGCTCGGCCGAGGTAGGCGCCCGTGCCGACTTTCCCAGGCCGGCCGCGTCCCCCTTGGCCGCGGAGGGGTCAGCGTCGTCGGTGGCGGCGTCCGCGCCGGCGGCGCCCGGGGCGCCCGGCTTGCCCGGCTGCTCGCCAGGCTGCGGCGGCCCGCCGAGGCCCGGAGGCGGCGGCGGGTTCAGGTCGGCCTTCTGCTCGTCGGTCAGCGGCTCGCGGCCGAGGTCAGCGCGCACCTCGTCCGGGTGCAGCACCTTCGCGTCGACGTAGATCTTGTCGACCTGCGCGCGCTCGAGCGGGCCGATCGCGTCCTCGTCGACCCAGACGAACTCGCAGCCGGCGGCGTCGAGCCGCGTCTCGAGCACGTCGTCGAGCAGGGTCTTCACCCACTGCTTCAGCGGCTCGAGACCCTCGGCGCGCGCCTGCTGCCGCGACGTCTCCGCAGTCGCGCGGTTGACCTGCGCGACGAACGCCGTCGGCTCGATCGAGAAGGCGAAGCACGTGACCCGCGCGAGCCACTCGTCGAACATGTCCTTCAGCGGCGGCTGCTTCGTCTCGATGAACTTCACGCCGTCGGGGATGAACCGCAGCTTCCGGCGCATCGCGGCGTCGCCGGCGATCAGCAGGTCCCAGTACTCCTGGAAATCCTTGATCTGCTGCGGGTTCCACTCCTTCGGCACCGACGCAAGCGCGTCCGGCACCGAGCCCGAGGTGTAGTACTCGAGCGTATGCACCTGGCGGCGCAGCGCGATGTTGACCGTCACGATGATCTGCTCGACCGGCGAGAACCCGTAGACGCGGGAGGTCCGCGGGTTGCGCGGGGCGTAGATCAGCTCGTCGCGGGTGTAGTCGACCGCGGGGAGGCCTTTCAGGACCTGCTGATAGGCCGGATCCGGGGGCATCGGCGTGCGGCCGCGCTGATCGAGGAGCCGCTTGATCGTCGCGCCGTCGACAGGCTCGAGCGCGTAGAGCTGGCCGCCGAGCGTGAGGCGCGGGTAGATCGTCGGCGCGTCGATCACGAGGAGGTCCTCGACGATCATGCGCAGCCAGCCCGCCCAGGTGTGCTCGCGGTCGGGCTTGCGGAAGAAGGCCTGCAGCGCCTTGCACTGCGCGTCGCTCGCGCCGGTGCCTCCGTCCTTCTTCGGCTGGATCGTCCACGCGAGCGCGGCGAGCTGATCCTTCCGCGTCTCGATCACGGTGCGCAGCAGGTCGTAGTTGTCCGCGAGCGCGCGCAGGTCGGCGAAGGACGTGCCCTCCTCGTCGACCCGCGGCGTCTGCCGCGTGTTCCAGCCGACGGCAAAGTCGAACTGGCGGCCGGCGACCTCGGGCGGCGCGGCCGCCTCGCGCGGCTGGCCGGGACCGAACCAACCCATGTTCGGGTCGCCGCGGCCGGTGATCGCGTAGCGCATACCCGCGACGGCGCGCTGCACGAACGACGGCGCGAGCGGCGTCGCGGAGGCGTCGCTGCGCTGCGCGCCGGGGATGCGATTGGGGTTCGCCGCCATCAGGGCACCACCGTCCCGCCGTTGTTGACGATCGTGTTCGCGGGGGTGAAGCCCTGCAGGTAGAGGGTCGTCCCGCTGTTCAGCGTCACCGTCCCGGTGCCGAGCGCCGTGGCCGAACCGACGCGCACCGCACCGCCGTTGATCGTCAGGCCGCCGGACCAGCCGGTATTCCCGGCGTTGCTGATCGTGATCTCGCCCGCGTTGACCTTCGTAAGCAGGCCCGTGCCGGTGAGCACGCCGGCGAGCGTGCCGGTGCCGCCGCTGTAGACCTGGACCTGAGAGCCGGCCGAGAGCGTGCGCGGCGAGGTGTCGGTGATCGCGTTCGGGAACGACCACGTCGCGAACCCGTCGAACAGCGACCAGAGGCGCGAGATCTTCCCCTGGCGACGCGCGGTCGCGAGGAGCGTGATCCCGAGCCCGAAGAATCCCGACATCGCGCGCTCAGTCGATCAGCACGAAGCCGCTCGCGGTCGTGCCGGACGCGAGGATCTTCTTGAACCGCCCCGGCAGCACCGAGCCGCCCGGGACGTTCGGGATCAGCGTCGTGCGGTCGAAGTAGTCGACGACGGTCATGTCGCCGGCGTTGCCGACGTACACCGCGCGCGGGATGAACGGGAGGTCCGCGTTGTCGTCCTTCGTGACCGCCTGCCACCGCAGCCCGGGGTCGCCGAGCAGCGGGGTGTAGTTGTCGAACTTGTCGGGGACCTTGCGGCCGGGGACGGGCATGGTGGGCGGTCCTTCAGTGGGTGGCGCGCATGGCGGCCATGAGGGCTTCGGGCCCGTGCACGACGGGCGTCTCGACGGCGAGCTCGCGATCGGGCGAGGTGGCGGCCTGCTTCTTCGCCTCGGCCTGCGCGCGGTAGTAGCCGAGGAGGCCGTCGACGCCGAGCGTCAGCTCGTTGAAGGCGCGCGAGGCGCCGTCGACCTGGTCGTCGTGCGTGCCGTTCGGGAAGGCGCGCAGCTCGGCGACAAAAGCGTCGTTCCACGCGCCTCGCACGAGCACGACGTTCCCGACGTTCACCTGGGAGGCGAAGGCCTCGGCGCGCGTGGCCTTGTCGCCGGTCTCGGGCGAGGTGCTGACGATGTGCCCGGCCAGCATCCGGACGAAGTGCTGGGCCTGCTGCTTGCCGGCCTGGCCCGGGTCCTGCGGGAGCGACTGCTTCGCGTGCTTGCCGTCGCGCGCGGCCGCGTTGCGGATCGCCGCGTCGCGCTCGTCCGGCGCGCGGCGGAGCCGCTCGACGTCGGCCACGACGAAGCGGCCGTCGGGCATCGCGCCGATCTTCACGCCCGCGGTCCAGTCGCCGTCGTCGGTGGTCGCGGCGAGGTCCCAGCCGCGGCACCAGTCGGTGACGCCAGCCGGCACCGCGTCGACGACCTGCATCTGGTCGGGCTTGAAGAAGTCGCCGGCGAGCGGCGCGGGCCGCTGCTGGTACAGCGCGGACCACGTGCGGGGGTTGTTCTTGAACTGGGCCCAGTGCTTCGCGTCGAACCACTGCGGCCACAGGTACTCGCCCCGCGCGCGGCCGAGCGGATCGCTGTCGGTCTCGCAGCACGCCTGCAGGCAGAGGACGCGCCAGGTGTTCCCGTCGCGGCACTTGATCATGCCGCTCTCGCCGTTCCAGCCCTCGGGGAGGATGCGACCGGCGGGGTCGTCCTCGTGCCAGCGCGTCTGGATCAGGATGATCACGCCGCCCGGGATGAGGCGGGTCTTCAGGTCGTCCTCGTAGGCCGACCACGTCTTCTCGCGGATGGTCTCCGAGTTCGCCTGCTCGCGGCCCTTGATCGGGTCGTCGAGGATGATGACGTGCGCGCGGTTGCCGGTGACCCCGGACAGGATCCCGCACGCCATGTACTCGGAGCCGTTCGAGAGCGCGAACTGGTCGGCGGCCGACGAGTCGGACGCGAGGTGGCAGCCCCAGATCCCACGGTACCGGCGCTGCCGCACGATGCTGCGCACGCGCCGGCCCATCTTCCGCGCGAGGTCGTCGCCGTAGCTGGCGAGGATCACGCGGCGGTTCGGGTGCCGCGCCAGGTAGGCCGATGGCCAGACGACCGAGGCGTAGCTCGACTTCGCGCTGCCGGGCGGCGCGAAGATCATCAGGCGGCCGTGCGGGGTGGCCGCCGTCTCGTCCATCGCGCGCAGGATCAGGCGGTGGTGATCCGCCATCGACGACTCGACGGGCTTGAAGAACTCGGTGTCCGGGTCGTCGATGACCGGGGCGCCGGGGATCTCGATCGCCTGGGCGTAGGACACGATGTCAGCCGCCGCCTGCTCGCGGATCGCCAGCTCGATCGCCGCCGCTTCCTCCTCCGGCGTCAGGTCCGGCAGCTCGGCGAGCGAGAGCGCGGGCGACGACGGCGCGAAGGACATCGGTCGGGAGGTCATGGACGTTCCGGGTTTCGATGGGCTGGCCGTTGCGGCCCGAGTGCTCGTGCGAGACGCGGTCGCCGTACTTCTCGGGTGACCACTTCGCGAGGAGCTGCAGGCGCGTCCAGACGCGGAGCCGGTCGCGCTGCGGGTCGCCGCCGCGCCGGTCGGCGATGTCGATGCAGCCCTCGGCGATCGCGTCGTAGCCGACGTCGCGGGCCTCATCCATGGCCAGGCGGAACTCGGGGTGCGCCTTGCGCCAGTGGTAGACCGTGCGCCAGGCCGGCATCCCGGCTGGCTTGCAGACCTTCGTGAGCGGCGTTCCGTCGGCGAGCTGCTCGCAGATCTTCGCGGCGATCTCGTCGGTGTAGGTGGTCGGCCGGCCCATGGCGCTCGAAGAAGAACCCCAGCCAGAGCCGGGGGAAGCCTGATTCCCCGCGCCAGGGAGGACGCTGAGGACAGGAGGAGACGCGGTGCGGGCCGCAGAAACGGCGAAGCCGGCAGACCGCGGGACGGACTACCGGCTTCGGGTGAGCGGCCTGCTCGGGGCGGACTATGCGTCGGGTCGGGGGCCGGAATCCCGGCCGACTGCGGGGGGCACGCGCTCCGCGTGGAGCTTCAGGAGGATCACGCCGACCGAGAACCGGGGCTCGGCCCCCAGGACGAGCCAGCCGTGCACCGCGCCGCGCGAGGTGTCGGTGGCGGCGACGATGTCCTCGACGGTCATGCCCGCGCGCCGCAACGCGAGGATCAGGGCCGGCCAGTCGACGCGGGTCGGCGCGTCGGTCACGGAGCCACCTGCCACAGCCACTGGACGACGCCGAGCATGAACAGCACGAAGCCGCCGATCTGGCCGAAGCCGGACATCAGCCATGCGAGCGAGTAGCGCGGGAAGATCAGCGCGCCGAACGTGGCGACGAGCATCACGAGCACCCCGGCGCCGGTCATCGCCAGAACTCCCGCCACCAAGAACGCACCTTGCGCGGCGGGTCGACGCGCACGACCGTCCCCGCGCGCGGCTTCAGCGGCCCCGGCTCGTCCACCCCCTGCGCGCGCCGCCACTGCAGGTCGCGCAGCTCGGCCACGGAGGCGGCGAAGCGCCGGCCGCGCAGCTCGTGCCGCGCGACGTGCGACGCGGCGTCGGTGCCGCCGCTGCGCCACCGGTCGGCGAGCTTGCGCTCGCGGATCTCCTCGCGCTCGAGGAACGCGATCAGCTCGGTCACGTTCATCAGGTCAGCCCTCCTCATCGCTGCGCGCACCCAGCACGACCAGCCTGCCGACCGGGATCATCGCGAGGATTTCGTCGAACGTCGGCGGCTCGACTAGGCCCGCCATCTCGTCTCGCAGCCGCTCCGGATCCGCGAACTCGTGAGACCAGACGGGCCGACCGAGAACCGATTCGACCGCTCGGTGAAACTCTTCGAAGGGAACGCACAGCAATCGCTGGCGAAGCTGAAACGCTGCAAGCTGTGCGGCGGGCATGTCGCGCCACGCCTCGCTCTCGTGGAAGGCGATGGCCTGCTCGCGGGTGAGCTGCTGCATCACGCGCCCCTCGCTTCGATCGACTGCAGCGTGCCGAGGATCGCGTCGACGCACCGGATCTCGGCGCGCACGCGGTCGGCCTTGCGCCGAGCCTTCCGCCCTGCGAGCGCGGGGTCGGTCTGGGCCAGCGCGACGCGCTCGTTTGCCTCGGCCGCGTGCTGCTCGGCGCGGCAGGCGAGCACCTCGCGGCGGCGCTCCATGTAGGCGATCTGCTCGGCGAGCGTCATGACGTCACACCTTGTGCGTGCCTTCGACGCCGCGCGCCATCCGCTCGCGCGTGCGCTCCAGCAACGCGGACTGTGCGGTCTGCAGGGAGTGCAGCGCGATCGCGTTGTGCGCGTTGGCAAACGGCCCGCGCTGGAACGCCTCCAGCCGGTCGATGAGGATCGCGATCAGCGCCTCGTGGGTCACGCCGTTGACGCCGACCTCGGCGATCGGGCCGTTCTGGAACAGCACCTCGATCACGTTGCTCGCGACGTCCCCTTGGTACGGGTCGCTCGGGTTCGTGCTGGTGTCGAAACCGCCGATCAGGTAGCGGTGATTCGCGCCGCCCGAGCCGGGCTCGTCCGTCACGGTGATCCGGAGGATGTCGTTCGCCGGGTTGACCCGGTGGCTGGTGATCTCGCGCATCGTTGCTCCTTCGGTGGTGGTGGTCATGCAGCGTCGGCGAGCAGGTCCGCCTGCTGCGCCTGCAGCGGGCGCACGCGGATCTCGGTGCGCGGGTTGCGGCGGTCGATCCCGTGCTCGACGACCTTGCGCCGCACCTGGCGGTCGTTCCGGTAGACCCCGGCCTGCACGAGCTGGCGCTCGTCGCCGCGGCCGCTCCATCGGTCCTGCAGAACGTCGAGCACGACCGACTCGTCGAGGTCGGGCCGCTCGCTCGCGTACCAGATCCGCAGCGTCACCTCGACCGGGCCCTCGAGGCGCACGCGCGCCGCCGGCGGGATCTGCCGCAGCGCGTCGCGCTCGTAGTCGCGGGCCTTCTGCGACTTGATCAGTGCCGCCTTGCCGCCGATCGTGACGATCTTCCGCTGGTTCGCCTTCGAGGCCGGCTCGCCCAGGATCACGAACTCGATCATCGGGTCGCCCTCCGCCAGTACGCGCCGCCGCAGACCTCGTCGCGCGCGATCCCTGCCGAAACCTCGTCGCGCCGGAAGGCCTTCACGACCGCATCCGCGCAGCAGTGCTCGTGCCGCACGCCGGCGGGCGAGGTGAACTCGGCGCGGTGCGCGCAGGTCTCGCAGGTGTCGCGGCCGCGCAGGTCGGTGTGCGGGCCGACCGCGAAGGCTTCGAGGCCGCGGGTCATGCCGCGAGGTCCCGCTGCTTCAGCATCGCGACGATCTCGGCGTCGACGAGGCCGCGGATTCGCTGGCGCCAGAGCTTCGGCGAGCTGCGCTCGTCGGCGTCGACCTTCAGCCCCTCGCCGTGGTGACCGTAGCCCTCGTGCTCGAGCGTCACCTTCCGCGGCGCCCAGTCGGGCAGGCCTACCGCGGCGAGGCGTCGGCCGACGAGCTCGAGCTGGTACGGCGTTGCGCCGTCGTGGATCCGCAGCGCCTCGACGACGGCCGGCCGGTTGCGCAGCCAGGTCGAGACCCGTGGCGCGTGCGCGTTCCCGAGGCCGAAGTGCAGGAAGCACGAGCCGCTGATCGCGCCCGGGAGCGGGCACCCGCCGGCTGCACATGCCCAGGACGGGCGCGCGCCGTCGAGCGGCTCGCCGGTGCCGGCGCTGCGCGCCTGGGCGGCGCGCTCGGCCGCGGCTGCGGCGAGGTCGCCGGCGTTCACGCCGCGCTCCGGCGGTGGGCTTGGAGGATGTGCCATCGCAGCTCCGGCAGGGTCCAGTCGTCGTCGACGGGGATGCCGAGGCGCGCGGCCTCGGCGAGCATCGTGTCGCTGTCGCGCTCCCAGGCGGCCTTCGCCGGGGCGGTGGGGGTGGCCGGGGCTCCGGCGGCGATGCGCGCGGCATCGGCCGACCAGCCGTCGACGATCGCCGCGACGTAGCCGATCCCGACCCCGGCGCCCTTGCGGCGCTTCGCCTCCTCGCAGGCCGCCCGCAGGGCCTCGGCCGTCACGCCGCGGGCCGCCAGCGCCACCAGCCGGGGGTCCGAGCCGTGGCAGGCGATGCCGTGGCGACGGGCCTCGACGGCGAGCAGCACCGCCGGGTTCGGGGTCTGCGGGGGGCTGGGTTCGGGGTCCGGGTCGGGCTCGGGCGCGCGCGGTGCGAGCGTTAGCTCGCTTCTCTTCCCTTCCCTTCCCTCTCCCTTGGTGAACGTAACGGGATCCGTGACGGAGTCCGTCGCGCTGTCCGTCGACGTCTCCGTTACGGAGTCCGTCCCGGACGGCGGGCCGGGGTCGTCAGGAGGCGGCTTCCCCTTCCACCGGGCCTGCGTCGCGCGCTGCGTGCGCTGGCGCTGCGCGACCTTCTTCTCCCAGGACTCGCGCGCCTTCTCGACGATGACGGGGTGGTACCAGCGCCCGTCCGAGCAGAGCACCCAGCCGCGCATCGCGTGGCCGCGGACCTTCTTCCACGCCGCCCCGGCCTGCGACAGGTGCGCGAGCATCCGGTCGTTGTCGGGCAGGCTGCCGGACGGGACCTGGTGCCACGACTCGCACCAGAGGTTGATCGCGGCGACCTTCTCCTCGGCCCGACCGAGCACCCAGGTCTCGGAGGTCAGCAGGCGCCGCACGTCGAGCGGCATGTAGGCGAAGTCGCGCAGGTCGACCTCGGCGGGCAGCGGTGGGGCCTGGCGGTCGGTCACGCCGAGGCCCTCTGCCCCGCGGGCTCCGAGTCGATCGCCTCGAGGTCGTCGAGCAGCTCGCGGACGCAGACGTCGCGGCTGTAGACGCCGACCATCTCGCCGGTCCACGTGCGCTCGTCGGCGGGGATGACCTTCAGGTACCCGCCGTTCACCGTCCGGTAGACGATGAACCGCTGCGCGTGCGGGTTGCGCGCCATCACGACAGCGATCCGAGCGATCACCAGCGCCCGCCGGCCGTAGACGTGCGACAGATTGCCGGGGAGGCCGTAGGTCTCGGCCATCACCGCCCCCGGATCGCTGTGATCGAGGCCGCGGCGGGCTCGATCCGGTCCAGCCGGGCCGCCAGGTGCGCGAGGACCTTGGTCGCCTCGACGTACTCGCGGTAGAGCGCGGCGCGTTCGTCCTCGGGCTCGATCGGCTGAGGCGGCGCGTAGCCGCACTCCGAGGCGAAGAACTCGACGACCGCGTGGCAGCCGCGCTCGCGGCCCATGCGCGCGAGGAGCAGCACCTGGTCGGGCGACAACTTCTCGGCCCGGGCGTCGTTCAGGCAGTCGGCCAGCGTGCGGGCCGCGGCGTCGGGGGACTTTTCCGGCCAGATCCGGCACCCGACGACCTTCGGGCCGCCGCAGGCGCGCACGACCTCGCGGAGCGCGTCGTTGATCGACTCGACGAACAGGGGCGGCTGCTGCATCACCGACGCCCCCCGATGAAGTCGGAAGCTGTCGGAAGGTCGGCGCCGGGCGTGCGCGATACCGTGGTCGTCATGCAGACCTCGATCGGTCAGGTGTTCGGGAAGGCGCGCCACGACGGGCGCGTGAGCGTCGACCGCTTCGTCGTCGCGGCGCGGCGGCGCGCGGTCGCAGCGGTGCGGAGGACGCCGGTCACGCGGCAGCCTTCTCGGGTTCGTCGCCCGTCGGCACCGGCGGCGCGCCCTCGGCGCCCACGATCTCCGGCCAGATCCGGTGCCAGTTCTTCGGGTAGAACCGCCAGCGCGGCACGCCGTACGCGAGATGGATCACCGCGCAGTAGTCGGGAGGGACCTTGCCGCGCGCTTTCCAGTTCGCTACGGCGCCCTGCACCACGCCGCAGGTGGCGGCGAGCGCGGACTGGCTGCCTGCGGCAGCGATGGCTTCGTCGAGTGCGTCCATCGGCCGATTGAAACACGATCGTGTTAGTCAGCGCAACACCACCGTGATCCGAAGCGGTCGTGTAATCACGAGTGTGGTCACACTCGCAGACGTCATTCGCCGGCGCCGGGAGGCGCTCGGCCTGAACCAGCCGCAGCTCGCCGCGAAGGCCGGGGTGCGCCAGTCGACGATCGGGAACCTCGAGTCGGGGACCCGCGGCGCGAGCGGCCGGGTGCCGTCGTCGCTTCCGGACATCGCACGCGCCCTCGGGACGACGACCGAGGAGCTGCTGCGCGAGGCGAACATGGCCCCGCCTCGCCCGCCGGAGTGGGGTGGCTCAACGCTTGAGCCTGTACGTCCATACAGTCAAGGTGTCCCGCTGCTTTCCTGGCAGCAGCTCGTGACGGGAGACCTTGTGTCCGGTGATTCGACGATCGCGTGCCCCGTTCCGCACGGGCCGCGAGCCTTCGCGGTGCGTGCGCGCGGCGACGCGATGTTCAGCCCCAGCGCCCCGCAGTCGGTCGCCGACGGGCACCTGGTCTTCGCCGACCCCGACCGCCAGCCGGAGCACCGGCAGCTCGTCGTCGTCCGCCACAACGGCACCCCGCTTCTGCGCCAGTACCTGCTCGAGCCCGAGGGCGCCATGCTCGCGGCGCTGAACCCGGCGTGGCCGGACCGGTTCATCCGGGTCGGCCCGGAGACCGAGGTGCTGGGCGTCGTCATCTTCGTGGGGTACGCCCCCTGACGATCCGCCCCCTCCGACCCGTCGAATCACAAACGTGTTGACAGACTAAAACACGATCGTGATAATTCCTCATCGCTGCATGACGCAGCGGGGAGGAAGCGATGGCACAGGTTCAGGAGGTTGGGACAGGCGGTACCGGCGCCACGGTGACGTGGCGCACGGTCGGGCGCGGCTCGCAGATCGTCACGATCCGCGGTGAGCGCCGCGAGGACGTGCAGCGCGCGGCGGACAAGGTCTACGACGAGGCGGACGACTGGCTCCGCGGGCAGAGCCGGCCCGTCGCGCATCCGATCCCGGGCGGCTTCAGCGCCGTCGTCTACATCGACGACGCGGAGTGACGGCCATGGCGACCACCACCGACACCCGCCGCGGCGACATCCACGTCGAGAGCGCGCTGCAGACGGCGCGGTCCGACTTCGTCTGGGCGCGCACGCAGGGGCACGACCGGCACATCCCGGCGCTGTCCGAGTTCGTCGCGGGCCTGAGCTGCGGAACGATCGGCATGGCGCAGCTGCTGCTCGGCGCCGACCGGCTGGCCGCGATGGGCGCGTCGAACGAGATCCGGTTCCTGATGGCCCGCTCGCGCGAGCTGGTCCGGAGGGCCGCGTGATGGCCTGGTACCAGCCTGATCAGGACTGGGCGCACGACGAGGAGCTGCGCCTCCTGCACCGCGAGGAGTGGCTCTCGGTCTGCGCCGGCGAGCGCGAGCGCGCCGCCCGCGACGCTGCGGCAGCCCGCCGCGCGCCGGAGAGCACCGCGTTCCGCCCCTACATCGGATCCCGCGCTGCGACGCGCGACCGCACTGCGCGCTCGCTGCGCGAGGCCTTCCCCGCAGAGCGCGTCGCCGCGATCGAGCTCGACACGACGCCTCGGTTCGACCCCGAGCGGTGGATCGTCGCGCCCGGCCTGGCCGCGGCCGCGGTCTTCATCGTCGTGCTGCTCGTGCTCGAGCGGCTCGCCTGACCCCTTCACCCACCCCGGACGACCATGAACGAGATCGCCACCTCCGCGGCGCCGCAGCCGCCCCAGCAGTTCTCCACCCTGAACCTCCTGACTAACCACGAGACCATGCGCTCGCTGGTCACGTTCGCCGAGCTGATGGCGAGCGCGAGCGTCACGGTGCCGCAGCACCTGCGCGGCAAGAAGGCCGACTGCCTCGCGATCGTGCTGCAGGCGGCGCGCTGGGGCATGGACCCCTTCGCCGTCGCGCAGAAGACCCACCTCGTGAACGGCACGCTCGGCTACGAGGCGCAGCTCATCCTCGCGGTACTGCAGGCGACCGGCGTGATCGTCGGCGCGCCGTTCTACGAGTACGACGGGCAGGGCCAGGACCTGACGTGCCGCGTCGGGATGATCCTGACCGGCGAGACCGAGCCGCGGTGGACGCAGTGGGTCCGGAACGGCGACATCAAGACGCGGAACTCGCCGCTCTGGAACACGAACCCGGCGCAGCAGCTTGGCTACCTGCAGGTGAAGTACTGGGCTCGCCAGTTCGCGCCTGGCGCGATCCTCGGGATCAAGACGCAGGACGAGCTCGAGGACATGGATCCGCCGGCGCCGCGCGAGAAGGACATGGGCACGGTCGAGCAGGTCGGGCCGCGCCGCGCGAGCGAGGCGGCCGCGCCGGCCCCCGCCCCGGCTCCCGCGCCTGCGCCGGCTCCGACGGTGGTCGACGCGGACACCGGCGAGGTGGTCGAGCAGCCGGCCGAGCAACCCGCAGCGGCGGCCCCCGCGCCCGCGCCGGCCGCGCCGGCGATGGTCGGAACGATCACCGCCGGGCAGGTCGCCTACCTGCGGAACAAGCTGAAGGCCGCCGGGGTGCCCGAGGAATCGATCTGCGCGCGGTTCGAGATCGCCGAGATCGGGGCCCTTTCGCTCGACGCCTTCGCGACCGTGAAGTCCGAGCTGCTCGCGCTGTGAAGCTCACCTTCGACCCTTCGCTGCACGAGTACCGCGTCGACGGCGCGCGCGTGCCGGGCGTGACCAGCGTGCTCCGGCCGCTGGTCGACTTCTCGCGCGTGCCGCCGGCGGTGCTCGAGGCGAAGGCCGACCTCGGCCGGCGCGTGCACCTCGCCTGCCAGTACCACGACGAGCACGACCTCGACGAGAGCAGCGTCGAGGCCGAGGTCGCGCCGTACCTGACCGCCTACCGCCGGTTCCTCGTCGACACCGGCGCGGAGGTGATCGAGAACGAGCGCCAAGTCTTCAACCGCGTGCACCGGTACGCCGGGACGCTCGACCGCGTGCTCTACCTGCGCGGCGAGTTCTGGCTCGTCGACCTGAAGACCTCGATCACGACGCCGATCACCGTCGGGCCGCAGACCGCGGCCTACATGCACGCGATCGAGGACGTGCCGCTTCGGCACCGCGCCGCGCTGCGCCTGCGCCCCGACGGGACCTACCGGCTCGACGAGCTGCACAACCCGAACGACTGGTCGACCTTCCTCGCCGCCCTGACCCTCCACCGCTACGCGGAGATGCACGAAGCATGAACACCCCGAACCCCATCCTCGCCCCGGTCGCCGCGATCTCGCTGCCGGACGCCGACTCGCTGACCGGGAACGCCCAGCGCGCGCTCGACTTCATCCGCGGGTTCCAGATCGCCAGCGCCGAGGACTACGGCCTCGCGGCCGACGAGCTGCGCGCGATCAAGGCCCGCGCCACGAAGCTCGAGGAGCAGCGGACCGGCATCACGAAGCCGATCAACGACGCGCTGCGCGCGATCAACGCGCTCTTCAAGGGGCCGGCCTCGCTGCTCGAGGAGGCCGAGCGCGCGCTGAAGTCGAAGATGCTTGCCTGGGATCAGGAACAGGCCCGCATCGCGGCCGAGCAGCGGCGCGCGGCCGAGGCCGCCGCAGAAGCCGAGCGCCGGCGCCTGGCCGCCGAGGCTGCGGAGCGCCAGCGCGTCGCCGACGAG
>JBAXJZ010000002.1:0-34498 GCA_037137595.1 Burkholderiales bacterium
CTACGACCCCTCACGGCGCGGTACCTTGCACGCAAGGTCCTGCTACGGCTCGACCGACGCATCGGTATCGCAACCCGCGCGCTGCTCAACGACCTGAGCGCGTGCAAGTGGACAATCGAGAGGTGACACGATGGCTCAGCTGACGATCCCCGTAGGAGCACGCAAGCTCTTCATCGGGCAGGAATCTACCTACGGCACCGCGGCTTCGACCGCGTTCGCGCGCCACATCGAGGGCACGCTGAACGCGACGCTCTCGCAGACCGAGATCGAGCACAACGCCGGTAGCGCGCGGCTCTTCCAGCAGTTCGTGACGAGGCAGGGCCTAAAGTCGAACGACAGCTCGGTGGCCTTCGGCATCCACGCGAAGCCCGCGTTCGCCAAGTTGGAGACGGCGACGAGCCCCTCGACGCCGTACCTCGGCAAGCTCCTGGAAGCGATCCTGGGCGGCGAGGCGAAGGCTGCGGGCAGCACGGTGTCCGGTGGAGGCTCGAGTACGACGACGGTCGACGTGCAGAGCGGCCATGGCACGCGCTTCAAGGTGGGCACCGCGATCCACGTCGAGGTGAGCAGCGTGTACTACCCGCGCGTGATCACCGCGATCGCGACGGATCAGCTTACGGTGTGGCCCGAGCTGCCCTCGGCCCCGGCCAACGGCGACGACGTGATCAACAGCTACTCGTACTTCCTCACGGAATCGAACACGAAGAGCCTCACCATCGAGGACACGTTCACCGTGCCGTCGAGCGACGCTGCTACGGTGCAGCGTCGACTCCTCGGGTGCACCGGGAGCATCAATTTCTCGATCGCCCGCGACGCGCTCGCGACCTTCGGGTTCGACCTGAAGGCCGCGTCGTGGGACTACGGCTCGCTCTCGCTCGCGACCACGGTGGGCTCCGAGACGATGGGCGATCCGATCCCTGTCACGAACGGCAAGATCTGGCTTCAAGAGCAGGGCGTCAGCACCGACAACCAGTTCTTCGTGGCCAGCATGCAGGGCACGCTCAACCCCGGGATGCAGCACCTGCTCACGCTTGGCGGCGTGCAGGGCACCTCGGGTGTCGCGCGCATGGGCGGGCGAGACAGCGCGGAGTTCACGGTGCGCGCGCGAATCGATTACGACCGCTACACGCAGTGGTCGAGCCAGACCCTGCTCCGGTTCTTCGCTGCGTTCCCCTACGGCTCGGGGACCTCGCAGCGCGCGGTCTGCTTGCACGTGAACCAAGTGCAGTTGATCGGGAAGCCCGCAGAAGTTGAGGAAGGCGGGTTCCTCTACTACGACCTCAAGTTCAGGCCCGTGCTTGACACGAGCTACACGCTCGACACCGCGTCGGCCTCGCCGTACGTGTGGTCGCTGATCTAACGCACACAGAATCGAGGAGGACAGACCATGACGAAGTACACCCCGCCCGCCGACCCGAAGGCCCCGTGGCGCATCGTGCTGTGCACTGACGGCGCGCGCGACGCAGCGATTGACGAGGACCGCTGCGACGCTGCGACCCTCGTGGACTACGTGATGTCGCGCGACCCTGCGATGATCGGCGCGGCGGTCCCGCTGCGCGATGGCATCGCGGTCACGTGGTGGACCCTCGCCCCGCTGAGCTTCGCGTTCGTCACGGAGCTGCTCGCGCGGGAGACCTCGCCCGAGCGGCAGCGCATCCTCGCGGCGCGCGCTGCACTGGTGCGCGTCGAGGGGCCCATGGGCGAGGGCCTCAACCTCGACGCACGTGAGCCAGGAGTCGGAGGCATGTCGCTCCTCGTCGCGTCGGAGGTGGAGCGCGTGTACCAGTCCTGCGGGTACGGTGGCGTACTCGAGATCGGCGACACGGCCCTCGTGCGAGCGCGTCTACGCCCGGGTGCGCGCGGCCCTTTCGGGCTGTGCCGCTGACTCTGGACGAGTCGTATTTCCGCGCGGCAGCGTGGCTCGGCTCGGACCAGTTTGATGCGGCGCTCATCCAGACCCCGTGCGGGTGCGAGCTCGCCGAGAAGGCGCAGCGCGAGCCCGACGCGAACGCGCGCAAGGTGCTCTCACGCGAGACCACCGAGGCGCAGCAGGGGTGGTGCTGCCCGCACGCGGGACACGCCCTGCGACCGCTTGATTTCGCGCGCGTCCAGACCCTCGATGCGGTCGAGCGCATGACCGGATGGAGGGGCGCTCCGGTGTGCCCACGCGCGGCCCTCAGTGCCCCGGGAGTGACCGACGCGCTGCGGCTGCTACCGGCGGTCGAACACGGCACGCTCGTGACGCTGCAGGGGCTTCCAGCGGTTCTGCACGAAGCGGCGTATGCTTGCGCGGCGGGCCGCGCCGAGCGGTTCGAGTACGAGGCCAAGGTGCGCGAGCAGAACCAGAAGGCGGGCAACGGTGGCGGCTGATAGGATCGACATCAAGGTCACGGCAGACACGCGCGAAGCCAGTGCAAGTCTCGCGCGGTTTGCCGAGCGAGCGCGCGAGACGGCGCAGAGCGTGGGTCGCATCGGCACCGGCGTTACTGCAGGTCTTGCCACGATCGGGGCTGGCGCGGTCGGAGTCGCGCGTGCGACCGCTGCGTTCGAAGCGCACGAGCGAGCGGCCACCATGCTTGGTGACGCATACGATCAAGTGCGCGTCGCAACGCTTGGGACGGTGAGTGCACAGCAGGCCCTGCAGACGCAGCAAGGCCTAGTGCAGTCCGGTCTGCAGGTCAGCGGTCAACAGCTTGCGACGATTACCCGCGCGGCACGAGACTACGCGCTCGCAACGGGGACCGAGACCACGCAAGCCCTCGGCACGTTGTCCGACGCGCTTCGCGGCATGGAGGCCGAAGGTCTTCGGCGGTTCAACATCAGCGTCTCGCAGAGCGGAGACCGAACGAGAGACTTCAACGCCGCGCTTGAACAACTGACGCAACGACAGGCGTCGACGCAGATGGCGGCGCGAACGATGGCCGAGGACATCGACGCAGCGACAAGCGCGATGGGTCGATTCGCTGGATCCATCGCTGCGTCGATCTCGCGTGCCCTTGAGCTTCAACAGGCGTTTCAGTGGGCATCCAACCTGCTCGACCCAGAGTTTCAGCGACGAGAGACGCAGGGCACTACGCTGCTCGCTCGCGCTGGCGTACGTGCAGGGCTTCGCGGTCGCGCGATGCAAGCACTCGGACAGGCCGAGCAAGCGGGCCTCGACGTAAGGCAGTTGCGTCAAGTCATGGGCACGCGCGGCATCACTGAGGATGATCTCTCGCGAATCACTGGCTTCGCGCAAGAGAGCGCACGAGCGACTGTGCGTGGTGGTGCAGGGTCAGTACGACTCAACCAGCAAGTGCTTGAGCAGGCCATCACGCCCGCCATGCGCGAAGCGATGCAACTCGTGCAGAGCACAGCCGCTGCACAAGCCGAGTCTCGTCGCAAGGCGCGAGAGAACGAAGAGGCGCAAAAGAGGCTCAGGGATGCCGCACACGGCGCAGCTGGCGCGCTCAACCGCGCGACCGACGCAGCGTCGGTGTTTGCGCGCGTCAACCAGCGCATCTCCGAACGCATGACGCGTGCGCAAGGTCGCTCCTTTGCTGGCCTCGCGGGCATCTCAGGTCAGTCGCCGGAAGAGTTCTCTGACCTGCTTGGAGGACTCGCAGCGCCGAGCGAGTCGGAGCTTTCGGCGCAAGAGAGTCAGCGCGGCAAGCTCGAGGCTGCGTTCGGGATGCAACGCGCAGCAGGTGCACGAGAGCGCGGCGCGTCGTTCGGCGGGCGCTTCGCTGCGGCGCTCGGCATCGAGCTCGACGAGAGCGGCAACGTCCCCGCGCTCGACGTCGCGCAAGCGGGCGTCGATATGCTCGCGACCTCGCTCTCGTCGCTCACCAGCGGCTTCGCCAACCTCTTCAACACCCTCGCGTCCGGCTCGATGTCGGCGGGCGAAGCGTTCCAGCAGTTCGCCGCAAAGACGTTGTCCAGCCTCGGTGAGATGGCGGTCAACAAGGGCGTTTTCTACACGTTCGAAGGCATCGCGAGCCTCTTCACGAACCCTGTCGCGGCGCCGGGGTACTTCGCGGCGGGCGCGGGCCTGATCGCGCTAGGCGTCGGTCTAGGGGCGGCGGGAAGCGCGGTGGCACCGAGTGCCGCACCGGGTGGCTCTGCGGCCCCTGCGGCGGCTCGTAGCGCGTCTGGCGCATCGCCTCGCGGTGCAGGTGAGGGCGCGGGCAACGTCACGATCGTGCTCTCGTCGCTCGTCCCACCGGGACCGCGCGAGCTTCAGGGCCTCGTCAACGCTCAGCGGCAAGCGGGGCGCTACGGCATCGACCGCGATAGGATGGTTCCACGGCAGGTGCGAGCATGAACACTCCGACAACGATGCTGGCTCAGGTGCTCGTGCTCACGGGCGAGCTGAGCGTGCAGGTGATCGACTCGCACTCGACGCGCACGGTCACGCTCGTAGCTGCGGCAGCGACGCGGTACGCGCGCGTGTTCCTGGCTGGCACCGCTGCGGCGGGTACGAGCGTGGGCGCGCCGTACGACCTACTCACGGCCTTCACGAGCGCGCTCAACGCAGCCCCTGCGTCGGCCTTCTGGAGCGTCACGCTGACTGCCGCGGGCAACGTGCAGATCGCGTACAACGGCGGCTCGGGGACCGGCGAGGTCAACTGGTCCGTGGGCACCGGCGGGACCACGATCCGCAACCTCCTTGGGCACACGGGCTCGAGCACGGGCGCGATCTCGATCAACGGCGTCAAGCTCGGCGCGTACGCCCCGGCGGGCACGATCATCGCGACCGCTGCGGACGAGAGCGACAGCGCGTACCAAGTGCGGCCCGTGAGCTTCGCGGTCGCGACCACGGCGGGCGGGACCACGTACGGCATCGACGCGGGCTCGCGCACGGCGCGCAGGTCCGTGCGACTGCGCCTCCTGCCCCAGACCGAGACCGAGCAGGGTGCGAGCGAGTACCTGACGCCCGCGTTCCCACCGGACACCTCGGGCAGCTCGTCGCGGTGGACCTCGCCTTCGACGACCTACTACACGGGTGCGTACGCGAACTCGGCGCATGAGTTCATCGCGGCGTGCCATCGAGTTCCTGGCGAGCTTGGCGTGGTGATCAACGGGCTGCAGCCGCTGATTGCGGGAAGCACTTCGGACTACGACATCGGATCGCTTGAGGCGTCGACCGCGCGCGCGGAGGACGACCTGTTCCCGCTGTCGGTGGCGGGCTGGTACAAGTACCGCGACCTTGTCCTGCGGCTCACGCGCACCGCGAGGGCATCGCGATGAGCGCGTGGGCGTTGCGCATCGACGGACTGCCCTACCTGCTCGCGACGAAGGGCGTGTCCTCGATCACCACGTGGAGCGACGGAGACGACCCCGGGCAGACGATCGCCGAGGACACCCTCGAGCCCGTCGAGGGCGACCTCTCCGAGCGGCTGCGTCCGCTAGAGGGGCAAGTCGACGTCAGCGCGCTGAGCTTCGTCGTGCACGATCTGCCGTTGGGCACGGATCAATACGGGTTGTCCAGCCTCTTCACGCGGCGAATTAACGACCTTTCGAGCACGTACCTGACCGCGAGCGCGACCGCTGCGGCGACTACGTTCACGGTCGCG
The DNA here is from genome assembly GCA_037137595.1 of Burkholderiales bacterium. Lineage (GTDB taxonomy): Bacteria > Pseudomonadota > Gammaproteobacteria > Burkholderiales > Burkholderiaceae_E > UBA4615. The sequence continues at coordinate 5,556 of JBAXJZ010000002.1, forward strand.
TCGAGCGCGATCTTCACCTCGCTCCCGCGCAAGGCGTGGATCAACGCCGAGGTCGTGACCGTCACCGCTGCGCCGACCGCGACGAGCATCACCGTCACGCGCGCGCAGTACGGCACGCGCGCGAAGGCGATCACCGCCGACGCTGCGACCGCTGTACTCCCTGAGATCTACCTGACCTGCCCGTGGATCACCCGCCGACGCGCGGTGCTCTACAGGGTGCGCGGGACGACGGCGACCGTGCGATGGATCGGGTACTGCGACCACGCCCCGAGGCTCAACGAAGACGGCGCATCGTGGACGATCTCCGCGACGTGGTGCGGGCAGCGCGAGATGGACGTGCGCCTCGTGAGCGAGGAGGGCGGCGCGCGCACCTTCGGCTACGACGAGCGCGCGCTCCGCATGATCTTGATGCGCGATGCGGACGACACCGTCATCGCGACCGGTCAGCGCAGCCTCACCACGGGACACATCTTCTCGAGCTTCGATGAGTGTCTGCGTGCGGTGGCCGCGCGACTGCGCACGCGTCTAGCGGCGACCGCTGGTGTGTCCCACGCGACCGTCAACGTGACGTTCATCGGCACGCAGCTGAGCGTCACGGTGACGGCGCAGGGCATCGACGCGTTCCGCCTTGGCATCTACTGCGGAGACATCCAGGCGGAGGGCAACAGCGTCGACACGGGATCGCACAAGCGCGCGACCGTCGTCCTCAACGCGCCGGACCTCGGAGGACTCGCGTACCTCGCGTTCCCCGAGGACACGGATGTCACCAGCGTCTTCAACAACAACCGGTACACCGCGATCGCGACCGCTGCGGACTTCCCCACGGACAACGCGTTCTGGTCGACGTATGTCGCGAGCTACGCGGTCCCGGTGCAGATCACGCCGATCCTGTCGGCCGAGTGGGACGAGCAGACGCGCGTGGTGCTCGACCCACGCTATCAAGTCACAACCCCGACGATCGTGCTGAACAGCACGCTAGTCACGCCGTCAAGCACCGTGTTCAAGGGCTCGATGACGCTGCGTCCGACCGACGCAGCCGCGCGCTACGTGCCCAACTGGGGCACCAACCGGGTGGGGATCGCGGCGAGGGGTGTCTTCATCTTCCGGCGCGAGTACTACGTCAACAGCGAGCACTGGCTGTACGCGCTGCGGTGGGTGCTCACCAGCGCGGTGACGTCGCCCGAGAGTGACTCGAGGAACTGGGACTGGAGCAACCAAGCGCGCATCGCGGGGTACACCGGCGGCGGTGCTGCGACGGCGGTGCGCTGGCGCGTCGATAGCTCGCGCACCTTCGGGGACTTTGTGGCCGACGAGTGCCTCCTTCGCGGCACCACGCTCAGCGTGCGAGAGGGCAAGATCGTGGTGGACGCGCTGCGCCCTCCGACCGCTGCGGAGGCCGTCGTCGCGACCATCACACCCGCCGAGCTCGAGGCTGGACGACTTCCGCAGTGGGAGGATTGGGAGGACGGACTGCGCACCTCGATCACGATCGTCTCGCCGCTGCGCGAGATCACCGTGGTCGACAAGGTCGCGCAGATGAGGCACGGCGACACCGCCTCGCTTCGGCTCCGCGCGGAGGGACTGCGCGAGGATCAGCGCGCGCTCACCGACCCGATCGCGTACGCCAGGGACATCGCGATGCGCCCCCTGCGGCTGTTCTCGGACCCGACCTACCTCGTGCGACTCCCTGTCACGAACGCGCTCGTGGACACGCTGCATCTCGGTGATGTGATCGAGATCACCCAAGCGGTGCTCCCGGACATGATGGGCGGTCGCGGGATGTCTGCGATGCGCGGGCAGGTGATCGGGCTCACGGAGGGACTGCGTGACGGCGCGCTCCTCGTCGAGGCGCTGGTGTGGCCGGTGGAGTACGGCTACGCCCCGTGCGTGCGCGTCGCGTCGATCTCGGGCGCGGTGCTGTCGATCTCGACCAACTACGCGGGCAGCGCCGGCGACTACTCGGGCTCGACGCTCTCGGGCTACGACGGGACCGCAAGCGACGGCGGTGTGTCGCGCTTCGCGGCTGGTGACGTTGTGCAGCTGGTGCAGCGCGACACCGGCTCGCACGTGATCGAGGCAGCAACGGTGGCGTCGGTCAACCCGAGCGGGCCGACCATCACACTCACGGCCGCGCCCACGGCGGCGTGGAGCACGTACGCGATCGTGGACCTGCGCTACGCGGCGTACGCCACGGCGACGAGCACGCAGCGTGCGGCGTACGCGTACGTGTGCTCCACTGCGGCCCCGCAGGTGCTTGACGGGACCACCGATCGCGGGAGGCATTGGGCGACATGACGGCGCAAGGAATCCTCGGAGAAGTGCTGCCGCAAGGGCGGAGGCTCTGCGTCGCGTCGACGGACGTCTGGCTCAACGGCGACAGCGTCGACGCCGGGACCGCGATGATCCTCGATAGCAACCTGAGCCAGCAAGCGCGCGAGTCGCTGCACCACCTCGGGTGCGCGCTCGGTCCGGGGCTGCTCGTGTCCGAGTCGCAGACGTCGGAGTTCCAGTACCTGCTCGATCAAGAGACGCCGAGCAACGCAGCGTCACAAGTGCGGCAGGTAGGCTGGACCCAAAACCGTTCCGCGTGCTTCGGCCCGTTCGATCTCGTGCAAGACACGCGACTGACGGACGGCAACACCTCGCGCCGAGTGCAGGTCGTGGTCGACTGCGACGCGAGTACGACGAGCTCGCTCGTGCTGTACGCAGCGGTGACGCAGGGCCCCGCGATCCCGACCGACACCACGTTCCTGGCGTTCGCGCGTAGCCCGGTCGTGACCGCGTCGCGCGCGCGCCACACGATTACCCTCTCGGTGCAGCCGGTCGCTGGCATCGTGCGACGCGCGCAGCAGTCACCGAGCGAGATGACCACGTACAGCGACGCGTACGTGTGGCTCGCGTGGCGCGCGACAAGCAACTCCAACTACATCTACGCGATCGACTGCTGGGAGGTCCGCTGATGCCTACGCCTGCACCACTACTCCCGCAGGAGAGCTCGCTCGATCGGATGCTCGTGCGTCGACCGGTGTCTTCGCGACACGGCGCGCGGTGGGTCTCGCAGATCGCGCACCTGCTCGGACGCCAGACGCATCGCGTGTGCTCGTGCGCGCTGCAGGTGCTCACCACGCGCACGGCTGCGGCTCGGCCCGCGAAGGTGGCCTACTGCCGATCGCCCTCCGCAAAGCTCGCGATCGTCGCGATCGAGCTGCGCTACGACCGCTTGCAGACGAGCCCGGTGGCTTTCCCCTCGGGGTACCTCGTGACTGTGAACGTCACTGCGCCGACCGGTGCGACATGGGTCGATCGCGGGCCCCCAGAGGCCCTCCTAGACGGCACCGTGAGCATCGGGCTGCCCTCGCCCACGCTGAGCGGTCGACGCTGGCTAACGGGGCTCCTAGACGTCTCTGCGTGCTCGACCACGACGGTCTCGGACATGACCGTCGAGATCACCGGAGTAAGCGGCGACACGCACGAGGGCCTCGGGACCATCACGCTCGTCGAGGTACCGCGTGGCTCGCTCGCACCCGAGAGCGGTGAGACAGGCCTGCAGCTCCAGTGGTGCGACCCCAGAAACTGGCTCGAGGAAGGTCCCTCCGTGACCGGCCCGCGAGGGATGTCCGCGTTGCTGGATGTCGAGCGCCTGGCGAGCGAGCAGCTCCGGTGGTGGTGGCAACTCATCGGCTACGAGCAGTCGACGCCGGGGACCGACACGTGGGCGCGCGCGTCGAGCACGATCGGCGCGATCGACTGGCAGCAAGGGCTAGGCACACTCGCAAGCCCTGTCTTTCAAGTGCGGGCGCGGGCGCTGTACGGCACGAGCGCGGGCATGGCTGTGGAGATCCGCGTGCGGTACCACGCGACGGGCGGCGGCACGGTGCGCGTGATCGCTACGCCGGTCGGTGGTAGCGCGAGCAACTTGGATGTAATCTGCGCTGCGGGCGCGGGATGGCAGGTGGCGACACTGGCCGCGGTGATCCCTGCGACCGGCACAGACCAGCGCGTCGAGATTGAGATTCAGGCGAAGGCGACGACCGGCACGCTGTACCTGAGTCAGGTCGCGATACGGCAGACCGAGGCGTGCGTGGTAGCTGCGTCGCTTCTGCTTGACGAGGGCGGTGGTACCCTGCTTGCGGAGGACGGAGCGAGCCTCGCGACGGAGTGAGAGATGATCGGACGAAGCCGAGCACGCGCGCGACGCGCGAACCCCAAGCCCGCTGGTGGTGGCGTGGTCCCCGCGACCGCTCTGCTCACCGAGACCTCAGCCCCGCTGCTCACCGAGAGCGGCGCGAACCTCGTGACGGAGTGACAGCATGAGCACCAAAGTCTCAGCCCTGACCCAAGCGACCAACGCGGAGATCGCGGACGCGAGCCTCGCGTACCTTGTCGTTGATCCGAGTGGCACGCCGACGAGCCGCAAGAGCAGCCTCGATCGACTCGGCACGCTGAAAGATTCGTGGGTCGACGATCTTCGCGACCTCGTCACGCCCACGGTCGGCGCTACCAATCAAACGACGGGCCACTATTTTATCAATTTGCGCAGCGGGCAGACATGCACGGGCGTGCGCGTGTACTGGGCTGGCACTGCGGTCCGCACGCTCAAGCTGGCGCTGTACGAGGATGGCAACGCAACCGCGCTCAAGAGCGCGACCGTCACGACCACGACCACGCCCGGTTACTACAGCGTCACGTTCGGCAGCGCGCAGTCCCTGGACCGCAAGAAAGCGTATTGCATCACCTGCTACGAGCAGAGCGCGAGCGAGGCGATGGCGCTCGCGTCGATGTTGGTGTCGGGCGGCGGTTTCTTTTGGCTGGCACCGGGGTATGCCTCGGGTCGCTACCGCGACTACGTCATCTCGACTTGGGCTGCGTACGCGTCGGGTGACGCGCTGCCGGGATCGCTATCGGCCGGATCTGTCTACCCTGTCGAGCCGGTGATCTCCGGATGAGCTCCGACACCGAACCGGAGGGCCTTCCGCGTCCTCCTCGAGTCCCGAAGGGACCGCAGACGGAGCTGCCGCAGCCACCGGACCCGAGCGTCGCTGTGCGCCTCGCGGGCGTGGTGCGCGAGGGCCTCACGGACCTCGGTGGCCTCGCGCTGCTCGGGTATCTCGCGACGCGCCAGCTCATCCCGGGCACGTGGGCCGTGGTCGCGATGCTCGCGCTCCTCGTCCCCGCGCCAGTCTTGCTGCGTTTGGCGAAGGTCCTCGAAGCGCGCTACGGGCGCGGTGTCGCGAGTGCTGCGGTGCTCGTCGCTGCGTCGTCGGCGTATGCGTCGCTCAAGCAGGGCGCGGTGCTCGTCGCAGGGGCCGCTACGGCGATCGGGGCTTGCTCGTGAGGCTCGACCCTCTCGCGATCGCGATGGGGCTCTGCGGGGCGTGCTCTGGCTCGCTAACGGGCCTCTTCTCGTCGGTGCCCGCGCACCTCGTCGAGCGGCCCGAGTACGGCTCGTGCCTAGAGGTCGGCGCGAAGGTCGCGCTACCGCAGGTGGGCACCGTGACGCAGCTGAGCTCAACGTGCTTCCGCGCGAGCGTGGACGCGGGTGTGCCTGAGGGCGGCGTGCTCGAGGAAGAGGGCGCAACTTGCGACAAAGGGGACGGGGGATGCCCGTGATCGGCACCGCGCTGGTGACGGCCGTGCTCGCCCTCTTCCCGGTGATGTCCGGTCGCAATCGTCAGTGCATCGAGGCTGGACGAGCGCGCATCGCGCAGCAGATCGACGAGACCGCGCGCACATACCCGCGCGTGCGACCGGAGGTGATGGTCGCCGTTGCTTTCAGCGAGACTCATCTTGGCTGTGATCGCGGCGAGGGCGGCGGCTGGGGCGCGCCGGTCGACCGACGCCACAGGCACACCGCAGGGACGCACCTGCACGCAGCGGCGGTGCTCGCTCGCGGGATGGAGGTCTGCCGGGGCGACGAGCTCTCGGCGGTGAGGCGGTTTCGCACCGGGCTGTGTCGCCCGATTCAGACGTCGTCCAGCCCCCTCGTGGGGCGCGTCGGCGAGAGGTACGGGCGTCGAGTCCTCGAGCTCGCGGAGCGGCTCCAACGGGCCGCGGGAGGGCACTGATGGCGATCGTAATCGGCGGGCAGCAGGTCGAGCTCAAGGGTGCGCGCTCATGCTCCTGGCTCGACGGTACCGTGCCTCGCGTGACCGACCGCACGGAGCGCACGCGCAGGGTCCGGGCGATCGTGATCCACACGCACGAGGGGACCGCGACCGGTGCGATCAAGCCCAATCGGCTCGCGGACGATGGCAGCGCACGCGCGCTCGCGCGCTACCAGTCGAGCAGCACACGCACGGTGTCATGGGACTACACCGTGGGGCGCGATGGCGTCGTGCTCGCGCAGTCCGATCCAGCGACCGAGTACACGTGGCACGCCACCACGTGGAACGCGATCTCCATCGGGATTGAGCTCGTGCAGGACCCGGACGGCGCGCTCTACGACGCGCAGCTCGACGCGCTGGTGTCGCTGATCGACACCCTCACGCGCGAGTTTCGCATCCAGCGGCAGATCCCGTGGCGTGACGGTGCGCCCATGCTCGGGGTGATCTACCGCGCGGACGAGCAGGGCACGCTGCGCGGGAGCGACATGGTCGGGGTCTTCGCGCACTGCAACAACACGAAGAACCGTGGCAAGGGCGACCCCGGCCCCGCCCCGTTCTATGCGTTGCACGAGGCCGGTTACGAGCTCTTCGACTTTGCGGTCGGCGAGGACACGAAGGCATGGCGCAACCGGCAGGTAAGCATGGGCGTCAAGGCCGATGGCCTCTCGCTCGATGGCACCTGCGACGCGCTGCTCAAAGCCGGTCACCCGCACGGCCTGTGGGTCGAGCGGCCCTACGATCGCTGACCGATCTCGGGCATCCACTCGCGCAGCTGCCGCCACAGCGACGGGTAGTACCGGCGCAGCCAGGCGTACTGGCCGTAGCGCGCGCCGGTCGCACCGGGCACCCACCACTCCTCGCGGAGCCTCCACGGCTCCTCGCGGTGCATGAGCGCGACGCACTTGTACAGCGGGAGCAGCTCGACGCCGTGCGACACCGCGTACCCGTAGACGTCGTGCGGCGTCCAATCGTGCAGCGGGTGCGCGACCCAGATCTCACCGCGCGTGCGGTGGTTCTTGCGGTAGAGGTTGCCTCGCATCGCGCGGTTCATCGCGCGCGCTCGACTCTCGTGAGAGCACAGCCCGTCGAAGTACCCCGCGAACGCGTGCGTCTCTTGATCGATCGTGTCCCACCACGCTGCGCGCGCGATCTGCGAGGTGCGCGAGTGCATGTCGATCAGACCGCCCTCGCTGTGCTCGCGTGCGTGGTCGCGCATCCACTCGCGTGGCGACAGCGGTGGGCGCACGATCCTCACGGACACGCCCCACGCCTCCGCGCAGCGCCGGATGTACGGCTCACTCTCGGGGAAGTCGAGATCGTCCTTGTGCGCGAAGGCCGGGGTATTACGGCCCATCGTGACGTTGATTAGGTGGGTCAGGACCGTCGAGTCCTTGCCTCCACTCCACCCGATTGTCCACGGATCGTCGGTCGACAGCGCCTCGTCCACGATGCGCTTGGCCGCGTCGAGCTTGCGAGCGTGCAGCCGAGTCCGGCTGTGGACGCGCACGATCTCGCACCACTGGTCCCAGACCTCGTGGTCCTCGACGCCGAGGATCGGCTCCGCGATCACAGCGCCCTCAGCACGTACTCGGAGCGCCAGCACTCGTCGTCGCTGTACGGCGGCATCAGGAGCCCCTCGTCGATCACGTACTCAGTCGCTTCGGTCCAGTCCGTTGGCAGCGTGCGGAGAGGCACGCCCTCGCGCGTGACAGGGAAGCCCTGCCACGCCTCGCACGGCTCGACCTCCCACCGATCGACGCGTCCCAAGCCGGTCGAGCGACGTCCGCCGATCGAAGTGCACAGCTCGAGCAGCGCAGCGACCTGCGCGCGGTCACCAAGGCACCACCAGTCGATCCGACCGCCTTTGACGAACGCTGACTGGTACGGCACGCGATCGGCCTTGTTGGGCCCCGCAGCGTCGTTGAGCGTGCCGAGCTTCGTCTGCTTCAGCAGCGCGCCGAAGGCCGGTCGCCGGATGCGCCAGCGGTGCTCGTACTCCTCCCACTCGGGCTTCGCGTGCGAGCAGAGATAGATCCGACCGCAGGGCGAGAGCGCGATCGGGATCTCGATCGGGTGCACCTCGCCCGCGCGTCGAGCGACCTCTAGCGGTGGCAAGCCATCGCGACGCGCGACCATGGCCATCAGCAGCGAGTCGAGGGCGATCGTCGAGCGCGCCACGACTTGCTGCGAGATGTACGCGGTGACGCGCAGCGGGGTCATGCCTGCACCTTGTCGAGCACCGCGCGGATCACGTCGCGCTGCTCCGCGAGGTGCGCGCGGAAGATGTCTCCGCGCTTCGTCGAGAGCGATGCAAGGTCCATCGACTGCGCGAGTTCGGCAGGGCGCGCGATCGGCACCTCGTTGCCCGCGAGCGGCTGCAACAAGCCGTGTCCGGTCCCGCGCTTGCCGCCAACGATCGGGCGACGCAAGAACGCGCCCATCACGACCGCGAAACAGTCCTCTTCGAGCGCGCTGTACGTGGTCGCGGTGACGCTCCACGCGAGCAACGTCCCGGGGATGATCACCTCGCAGGTACGCGGGAGCATCGTGCTCTTCGTCGCGAGCGCATCGAGGTCGCTCCCGCTGTCGTGCGCCTCTTCGCGCGCGGTCGCCTTACGCTCGACAGCGTCGCGCGCTCCTGGCTCGAGCAACCGCGTCTTGCTCGGGTCGCGCATGCTGTCGAAGCGAACGCGCTGCTCCTCGTCGAGCAGGTCACGCGCGGACTGCAGTGAGCCGGCTCGCTCGACCATCCACTCCGGCACCACGCTCTGCGTCTCCTCCGAGATCACCAGCGCGTCGGTGACCTCCATCTGCCCCGGTACCAGCTGCGCGTTGGCGCAACCACCGAAGAGCGCGAGCGTCGGAATCAAGCCGCACATCGTGCGGAAGTCCGAGAGCTTGATGCCACCGCCCGATGCCTTGCCCGTGAGCATCCCGCCGTTGAAAAGCAGTCTCGTGGCGGCTTCGGTGAGCGAGGGCGTCTCAAGCATCCCCAGCCCGTCGAGCAGCGCCATCGCTGCGGCCTCGCGCATCTGGTGGCGCATGGTGTCGCCGGTGACGATCGGCACCGACACGATGTCGCCCTCGTGCGTGCGGACCTTGCGACGCATCGCGAGCGTCGCGTTGCCCACGGTGCCCTCGGCGTGGGCGATCGGTTGCGCTGCGCGGAGCAGCACCTCGTAGCGTGTCCTCTTCACTGGTCAGCCCTCCTTGCCTTGCGTTCCTCGGCCTCTGCGCGCGCCTCCGCGAGGATCAACGCGATCCTTCGCTCCACGAGGCGCAGTACTTCCGTGTCCTTCCAGCCCTGATCCCGCACCTCCGAGCAGAGCGCCACCGAACAGCGGGAGCTGTCCTTGCTGGGGGCGGTGAGCTGAAGCTTGCGGCGGGTCTGCGTGATCCACTCGTCGATCGTCCCGCACGTCCTCGCTGCGGCCAGCGGGCGGGTCTGCAGGTGCTCCCAGTGCGTCACCGCGTTCGCTCCCGCTGCGAGGTACTCCGCTCGCAGCGACAGCAGCCACTCCACCAGCAGCCGCTTCAGCACGTCCGTGTTCTTTGCGTCGCTTCCCACTCTTGCTCTCCTTCTCCGCGGCCTTCTTCGCCGCTGCGTCGACCTTCTGGCGCTCGATGCGCGCGGCTACCTCGGCCTCGTCGCGCTGCGCCAACCACAGCGCGAGCGCGAAGAGGTCGCCGCCGCGCTTGTCGGACCAGCGCGACTCGAAGAGCTCGATCGCCTCGGGGCACAGCCGCCACTGTGACGCGCTGTACTGCCCTGTCTCCATCGTCTCTTTCGTCGCGCCCGCAGTGAGGAGGAGACACATCTCGCGACACATCAATTCGAGCGCATCGAGGCTCACGTGAGCATCGCGCTCCTCGAAGCGCACGATGCCAATCCTCGAGCCCGCAGCGCACCAGCGCGTCCACGGGAGCACGTGCTTTTGTCCAGACTCAGCGAACGCGGCGAACCACGGTCCCTTGCGCGCGCGTGCGATCCATTCGCGGATCACCGGCTTCTCGCCCTTCGTCGCAGTGACGAGTCCGTGGTCGTCGTAGAGCACGGAGACGTTGCCCCACCGAATCGGCTCCTTGCCCTCGGCGGTCGGACGCGCGGGACAGGGCGAGTGCCTCGCAGTGATCGCCACGCACGCCTCGCACACGATCTCGGACTGCCACGCGCGCGTGCGGTTGGGACGCGCGCTGTACGCGCCGCTCCAATCGTCGTAGGCCAGTCCGCGCGTGCAGGGACCGCCGCAGATCCGGCACCCGTACGGTGCCTCTACGGGCCCTGTCGGCTCGGGGTGTGCGACCGGCGGCGCGCCGAGTAGCGCGTGAACCGTCTGCGTCGGACTGTGTCTCACGCTGCCTCCACGAGCAGTCGACCGAAGCCGAGCGCGGTCTTGCTGCCGAGGCCAAGCAGCTCGGCGCAGTCGAGCAGCCAGCGGGCCGGCGCGTTGCAGCGCACCGCCAGCCAGCCCTCCATGCACGCGATGCGTCCTCGACGGTCGCCCACCTGCCAGTGACCGCCGACCGCGAGCCCGTCGTGCTCTCGCTCCTCGACGCGTCGCAGCTGGTAGCTCACGACGTCTGCTGCAAGGTCGCTGGACCGGACGTCTAGGCCGAGCCGTAGGCCCACCTGCAGGAGCGACCCGACCAGCGACGCGGGCTGGTCTTGCAGGGCCCTACGGTGGCTCCCTGCGATCCCGCTGTGGCTCTGTCGCAGCACAAGAGGGGAGAGGGTGCGGACGACCGCTCGGTGCTCCCCAGCGGGCCTCTGTGGGCGCGCGCGAAGGATCGCGCGGAGACCGGGCAGGAGGTCGACGGTGTCGCGACCGATCCTCACGCGCTCGGGCAGTCGGCGCAGGAGCTCCGCACGCAAGCAGATCAGCCAGAGGTGCGGGTCGGCGGGCCGCGGGAGCGCGAGCGCGTAGGGCGATTGCTGATCGTGACCGATCTGCCAGTGGGCGTGCAGTGCCGCGTGAAGCAGCCGCGCCGCACCGTAGTCACGCACGCGCGGACAGCGGAGCTCGACGGCCACGGCGATCGGCCCGCCTGGCTCGGGGCTCGGTAGTCTCCACGGGTCGGGGTCGTGGTACTCGATCACGCGAGGGACACTACCGCGCGCGTGCTCGGTGATGCAAGCTCTCGGCGCCCCTTCGGGGGTTGGCCCTACCGATCACGCTCGCGGCGGTGACAGCGCCACCGCCAGCATCGTCGCGACATACTCTGACCGCGAGCACCCGAGCTCCGCGCACCGCGCGTCGAGCGCGGCGAGCGTGGCTTGCGGCAGGCGGATCGACACGACCGTGCGATGGCCTCGAGCCCGTCGAGTGGATTCACTCGGGCTCGGGCCGCTGGGGCCGCTGGGGCCGCTCACGTGGTCCCCATGCGCTCCGCGCGGATGTCGCAGACCGCGTCGAAATGCTCGTCGGCGACGACGATGAGATCACCCTCGCGGGTGGCCTCGATGCCTGTCTCGCGAACCCACTCGCGGAGCGCGTCGAGCTCGTCCGCGGCGCGGACGAATCCGAGGAACTGCGTGCCTCTGTAGATCGCGTGGGGGATCATCGCGAAGCCCGCGTGACCTGCCAGACCTCCCACGACTCGCCGCCGTCCTCGCCGTGCGCGAGGCACTGCGAGAAGGTCCCCCAGTCGCGCTCGATGGCCTCCATCGGGTACGCGTCGGTCGCGCGGTACGGCGACAGGTCGATGGTCGCGGGGTAGGAGACGAGGATGTTGCGCCCGTCCCACCGGCAGGGCGCGACCTCGTAGGTCACCTCCTCGCCGGTCGGGATCGTGTGGGTGTAGCGCGCGCTGGTCATGGTCAGGGTCTCGGTGGTCATGGTCGGTGTCCTCTCGTCGTGTGGGGGTGATCAGGCCTCGGTCGCCGCGGCAGCGTCGTAGAGCCGCGCCGGGTCATGCTCGACCATCGCGCGGGCCATCGAGTGCGCGCCAGCGGTCATCGCGTGGCAGCGGTCGTCCTGCGAGACGGTAGCGTCGGCGCGCATCGCCGCCTCTGCAGCCTCCAGCTCCGCGACCGCGGCCTTGGAGGCGACGCGGGCCGCGATCACGGCAGGGTCTGCCTCGATGGCCGCGTCGATGTCCGCCACGCTGCGGAGACCGCGAGCAATGGCAGCCTGCATCGCGTCGTCGGTCGCGCGGCTGAAAGCGCGCTTGGCAGCGGAGCGGGCGGTCTGAGCGGCGGCGAGGCGGGTCGTGGTCGTCATGGTGGTCTGTCCTCCGTCAGCGGTGCGGTAGTCGCTGCTGACAAAGGGACACTAGCGCGCGGGTAATACCCGCGCAAGGGGGGTCCTGTCGATTTCGCGTGTTCCGCAGAAAACACGCGGCCGATTGCGTCACTTTTTTTCGTCAAGCCACTCCGCGAGGAGGACTCGAGCCCACCGCTGCTGCTCTCCTCGAGCCCGACGGGCGTACTGCGCAAGCGCCTGGCGTGCGGGCGAGGAGTCGACCTCGTACCGCTGGCGGGGCGTACGGGGCTCAACGGGGCGCTTCGCGAAGCAGGACGGGCACACGGCCGTCCCGCGAATCCGGCGCCACCCCGCGGCTTCCAGCGCGCGCAGGTCGAGGTCCACGGTCGCACGCGCGACGCGCGCCACCGTGTCGCACTCCGAGCACGCGACGAGATGCACGCCTAGCCGCGCGGCGAAGAGCGCGGGTAGACGGTGCACCGGTCGAGTCACCTACCGACCCACGCGTGATGATCGAGGTCGCCGTGCGCACCGGACCCGGGCGAGTACGTGTCGAGCTCGTCGTCCACCACGCGCACCAGCTCGCTGAGGTCGCGCAGACGGAGCAACGCCTTCGTCTCGATCTGGCGTACGCGCTCGCGCGTGAGGTTCATCATCACGCCGATTTCGTCGAGGGTCATCCCGCCTTCGTCGGCCACGCGCAGCGCGCACGTGTGGCGGGGAAGCGCGTCGTACTCGTCGCCGTAGTGGCCGCTCGCCAGGTGCGGCCACGTGACCTTGTAGCTGCCCGTGTCCTCCGAGATGTCGAGCAGCAGGTTGTGTCTGCACCTGAGGTATGCGCACGGGTTCGTCGCGGTCCCGAGCGCGCGCTCCTGGCACTCGCCATACGTGCGCGGGATGGGGTTGCGATAGTCACTTGTGTCGGCTTGCTCGGCGCTGACGAGTCGGGTGCGGATTCGCTTGATCGATACCGTGTGCGCACGTGGCAGGCTACGCGCGCTGTACGCCTTTGGCTGCCTCATCGCTCACCTCCGACCTCGGGCTGCGCCTTGAGCACGGCCTTGGTCAAGCCGTTGACCCCGTCGAGGCCACCGTACGCGGACCACGCCGCCTGCACCTCTGACCACGCGCGCGCTCGCGTCTCGGCGGGCAGGTCCTTGATCGACGCGCGATTCTCTTGCCAGACCGCCACGACGCCGGCGGGCGAGTCGACCTGAGAGAGCTCGTCGACGAGCCTGTCGTACGGGTCGACCGGGGCGACGGTCGCGGTGCCAGCGGCAGCCTCAAGCTGCGCGCGCTTCGCCGCCGCCGCCGCGCGCTCGCGCTCCGTGAGGATCGACTGCACGCGCGTCGCGCACCGGTGTTCTCGGCCCGTGCGCTTGGCCCGCTCGTACGCCTCGTCGGGGTCCGCACCACCGGCGATCTCGCGGTCGTACTCCTCGACGATCTGCTCGGCGGTGAGACGCACGACCTCGACGGTGGGGCTGGACGACTGCGATTCTTCGAGCTCGCCCGGGGCGTAGCAGCCAAGGACGACGTCCGGGTACACACGCCTGGCGAGGCCCGCAGCCGCGCGGTGGCGAAGCATGTCGCGAGGGTACGCGCGCCAGACGTCACGGCGGTCAAGCCCCGCGCGCTTGGCGTCATCGAGCGAGAACGTTTCGCGCTCGGGCTCCTGCTCACCCGCGCGCAGCGTCTCGATCGTGCACCGCTCGACGGTGCTCTCCACGACTCGCCACGACGAGCACAGGCCGCTGCGTCGGATCGCTGCGACCATCGCGTCCGACGAGACGACCGGCTTGCCGCTGACGACGTAGATCGCGCGGAACGACTGGCTCGCGGTCAGCCCGAGGTCGCGGCCCGTGAGCAAGATCATCAACGCGGCTTCGGCGCTTGTGACGGCGTAGAGCTTCGACGCGACCGCAGCCCTCGCGAGTTGCTGCGCCTCGTCGATGGACTGAGGCTCGAGGGTGCGTGTGATTCCGTTCGTCATGGTCTCATCCTCCTCGCACATGAGCGTGCGCTGCGAGCCTCGAGCCCCCCGCCCGAGGACCGCCGCTCACTCTCCGAGAGACGCGGCGAAGCTGTCAACCGCGTCGTCGTCCAGCCTCCACTCGGGCATCTCGTCGCACGGATGCTCAGCGGGCTCGACGGGCTCGGCGGGGGTCACGCCGCCACCTCGCACGCCCCGAGGCGGTGGGCGATGGCGTCGATGAGCTCGTCGCGCGAGCGGCCCCGGCGCGGCAGCTCGTACTCACGGGCGATCGACTGCACCTCGGCGAAGGTGCAGGGCTGCCAGCCACCCGCCCAACGATCGTCGATCACGAGGTCGAGGACCTCGATGCGAGCGGGCGCGTTCACCGCGGGCTCGGCGGGCGAGTACTCGCAGTAAAAGGCGAAGTCACCGTAGATGGGCTCGTAGAACTTGTGGCTCGTCATGGTCGGTCTCCTCCGCCGGTCACACTCGCGACCGACAACCAACGTGTACCGCACCCCCGGGACGGTGTCAACACAATCGTTACTGAAAAAGTTTTGACGCGCGGTCGATATCGTGGGAGAGTACACCCCATGACACGACGCAATCTCAGGCAGGCCCGCGAAAAGATGGGTCTTTCTCAGGAAGCTCTCGCGCGTGCGGTCGACACCACGCAGCAGACCTACCACTCGGCCGAGCGAGGGATGCGCTCGCTCAAACTCGATCTGGCGCTGCGGATCGCCGAGCAGCTCGGGTACGACTGCTCGCCGCTGCGGGAGCTCTTCGCGCTGGAGGGCGACCGATGAGGCTCATCTCAGAGCTCCTGGCTGGCGTGTCCGCGTTCTCGCTCCTTGCCGCCTGCGCCACTTGGGGCGCGGAGGGTGTGGAGGTCGGCCGACCGGCGATCTCCGTGGGCTACCTCGGGGCGGGTGCCCTAGCGGCGGCGCTGGCTCTGTTCATCGACGGGAGGCGCGCGTGACCTGCTTCGAGTGCGGCGCTCCCGCCGACCACGAGCACCACGTTGTCCCGCGCTCGCTTGGCGGGACGCGCACCGTACCGCTCTGCGCGCTCTGCCACGGCAAGGCGCACGGGCGCGAGCGTGGCTTCCGCAACACGCCAGAGCTCACGCGCGCCGCTCTCGCAGCGAAGCGCGAGCGCGGAGAGAGCACCGGCGCGGCCCCCTACGGCTACCGCGCCGACGAGACGGGACGGCTCGTGAAGGATGCGGACGAGCAAGCCGTCATCGCGCGCGTGCGACAGGCTCGCGCCGAGGGACTCACCGTGCGTGCGATCACCGAGCGTTTACGTCTTGCGGGAGTGTGCTCTCGCAGGGGTCGTCCGATTGCGACGAGCGCCGTGGGGGTGCTCGTGAAGGAGTTTGCATCGTGAACCAGCACAACGACGAGGAGCGCGAGTACCCGCGCGAGGACAGCGACACCCGACCGGTCGACCGCCGACCCTTCATCGGACGGTGGCCCAACCCGCTGTGGGTCGGACTGCCGGACTACGACGAGGAGGGCGAGTCGTGAGCTGGGTCAGGCTCGACGACATGCTCCACGCGCACCCCAAGGTGCTGCGCGCGGGCAACGAAGCCCTCGGCGCGTGGGTGCGGATGTTGACCTACTGCGCGGCCTACCTGACCGATGGGCTCATCGACGCGGAGACCGCGCTCTCCCTCGCCGGTCGCCAGAAGGTCATCGACAAGCTCGTGACCGCGCGGCTACTCGACCGCGAGGGCGACACGCTGAGGGTGCATGACTACCTCGCGCACAACCCCAGCCGAGCCCAAGTCCTCGCCGATCGCGCGGCGAAGACGGAGAGGCAATCTCGATGGCGCGCGAAGCTCGAATCCGACCGTGCTACCCCGGAAAACACTGGGAAAACTGTCCGTGTAGACGCGTCTACAAGGGCGTCTACTGACGCGTCTACAGGGGCGTCGCGAGACGGTGGTGGAGACGCTGCCCCACTCCCACTCCCACTCCCGTCCCACTCCCGACCAGAAGAAGAAAGAAGAAGGAGTGCTTCGCACTCCACGGGCGAGCGCGCGAGCGCGCCCGCCCACGTGCGCGAGGGGTCTCCGGTCCAGCCTCCTAGCGCCCCAGCAAAGCCCGCAAAGCCTCGCGTTGCGGCTACCCCCCTACCGGACCCTGTTCCTGCCACTGGAAGCCCCGCCAGACGCCTCTACGACGCGATCACGGGAGACCGCGTGCTCGGCCCGATCACTGGGGGACCGGGAGACCTCGCCGAGCGGCTGGTGGCCGAGGGTGCGTACCCCGGTGTCGACGTCCTCGCCGAGATCCGCAAGGCAGGTGCGTGGGCAGCGGGGCAACCTGCAGGGCACTGGAAGGACGGCAGGAAGGCGATCCTCGGGTGGCTTGCTCGAGCCGAACAGCGCGCAGCCTCGACCCCGAAGCCCGCACCGGCGAGCGTGCTGACGACACACCAGCCCGAGAGGATCGACTACCAAGGACGACGCATCGTCCCGCCAGCACCCTTGCCGAGCGGAGACGTGTGGGAGGTGACCGACCGTGACGAAGAAGAAGAAGCTTTCGCGAGAATCCGAGCCCGCACCCAACCCAAGGGAGCGTCCCGTGGCTGACGACACCTTGCCTTCCCCGATGGGCAACCCGGATCAGATCCAAGCGGCTCTGGAGCGGCACTTCGAGCGCGTGCGCGCGTGGCAGCAGACCCCCGAGGGAGCGAAGGCTCGCGCGCGGTGGGAGAAGGACAAGCTCGCCAAGGCGCGCGCCGAGCGCGAGGAGCTGTGCGGGCTGCGCGGTGTCCCGCTCGACCACGAGGTCCGACGCTACGCGCTTGACGCGCACCCTGACGGGCAGCTCTTCGAGGCGATCCGCGAGGCGATCGGGTGGCAGCGCGAGCAGCAGGAGCGCACCGGAGGACGCGTACCGGCGATGCGCGTGCTCGTCGGCCCGCCTGGAACGGGCAAGACCTGCGCGCTCGCGTGGGCGTGCGCTAGCTGGCAGCGGCGCGCGCTGTACCGCACCGCCGACACGCTGTGCGCGCTCAAGAAGACTGACCCTGAGTGGCGCGAGGCGGTGAGCGTGTCCCTGTTGTGCATCGACGAGCTCGGCATCGAGGCGTACCCCGAGGTGCTGGTTGAGTTGATGCTCCAGCGATGGACCTCCGGCCTGCTCACGCTGAGCGCGAGCAACCTCTCCGTCGAGGAGTTCATCTCGCGGTACCTGTCTCGCGCGGGAGAGCGCCTCGCCGATCGGCTCACGCAGCAGCGGCATCGAGGCTTGCGCACGTTCGTCAAGGCCACGTGGGCGTCCTACCGAGGCGCGGAGGGGCGGCTGTGATGAGGTGGGACGCAGAGCACCGCGAGACCGCCGTGCGACAGACCGGCTACTCCTGGAGTGGGCTCGTCTCGCTCGCCAAGCGCGCGGGGCACCAGACGATGCGCGACGTCACCCTCGAGCAGCTGGTGGAGATCGTGCGCGCGCATCTCGAGCCCGTCGCGCGACCCGCACCGACCTCGGTGATCGACACGCTCGGACGCGTGAGGAGGGTGCAGCCATGAGGCGCACGCGAGCGACCATCGAGCGCATCGAGCGCACGACCGGGTACGCCTGGCACACGATCTACGCCCTCGTCCGCGCGCGCGGGCATCGCCTCTCCGCGCTCACCGACGCGCAGATCATCGAGGTCGCGCGCTGGCACCGCGCAGCACAGCGCACCGTCCGCGCGTCCTGCGACTACTGCGGCGCAGACGGCCAGCACCGCTACGACGTCGAGGCCGACGCGATCGTGTGCGCGCGCGGTGCAGGGTGCTCGCGTCGACGCCCCGAGGACGAGCGCACCGCGAAGCTCCCATCGGGCAACCGGAGCCGTCAGTACCGGCACACGGACGGGTACTGGTACACGCTGCAAGAGATCGCGGACCTTGCCCGGATCACCACCGACGCGGCCTATCAGCGCATGCGCGCTGGATGGACAGTCGCGGATGCCATCGAGGATCTCTCCCAGCGGCCGGCGACCGCGCAGCGCGTGCGGCGCGCCCTCGACGCGCAGGGAGCTGCGTGATGCTCGCGCACCGACGCAGCACCGATCCCGCTCGCAAGCGCCAGCGCGCGACCGGAAGCGCGGCCGAAGCACTGCTCGAAGCACAGCACGCGCTCGCGAGAGCGCGCGGTCTGGCGTACATCACGAAGCGCCCCACGCCGGTCAGGGTCACGCGCGTCGACCGTGGTCGCGTGTCCGGCTTCTTCGAACGATCGCCCGGCGTGGACTACTGCGGTGTCCTCCGCGATGGGCGCGCGATCTACGCCGAGGCGAAGGCTTGCCACGCGGGAAGCTTCGCGCTCCGCGAGCTCGAGCCTGAGCAGATCCTTGAGCTCGATCTTGTGAGCAGCCTAGGGGCGTCCGCATGGCTCCTCGTCGTGTGGACCCCGAGCACGATCACCGCGCGCTCGGTCCTCGGAGGGCAGCCCGTCGTGTGCGCGATCCCGTGGCAGCTCGTGCGGCAGCACATCGACGCGCAGGTAGCCTCGATCCCTGGTGCGGTGCTCACCGAGTACGCTACGCGAGGGGCGAGGACGTGGCTCGAAGCGGCGCTTGATTCTGGCTAGTGGCCACAATCGCGGCCATAATCGCAGGTAGGAGGAAGACCATGACCATCGAAGAACTCGTCCATCAATACTACATCGACGTCCGGCTCTCGGTGCAGTCCGAGCGAGCTCATCGCCACGCGCACGAGTCCGCCGACCCCAAGGAGCGCCTACGGCTCGCGCTGGCGTATCACCAAGACATGTCCGCTGTGATCGCGTCCGAACTCGCGCTCTTCGAGGCAGTCGACCCCGAGGACTGACGCATCTTTGCGCGCGCTCCGAGCGGGCGGTACGCTCTCCCGGACCGTCCTAGTCTGCTCGCGCGTGCGACCTGTGCCTCGTCAGCACACCCCTTGGTCGGGGTCCTCCCGTTCGCGCGGGCAGTCTAGGCCGGTCGGAGGCGACGATGGCCGAGTACCGTGGACGAGAGGTCAAGCTCCGCAGCCCGCGCAAGATCCCGGGTGTGACGCCAGCCGACAAAAAAAAGACCGTGTACGTGCGCGACCCAAAGACCGGCAAGGTCCGCATGATTCACTTTGGCGCGGTCGGTTACGGACACAATTATTCGACAACTGCGCGCAAGAGCTACCTCGCGCGGTCGGCGAAGATCAAAGACGCGAGCGGCCGGCTGACGAAGGACAACCCGCTCAGCCCGAACTATTGGGCTCGGCGGCTCTGGCAACCCGGCGGCCCGAAGAAGTCGAGCCCGAGGTGAGCCGTGGCGAAGCATCTCACCCCCGCTGAGAAAGCGGCGATCGTCGCCCGCTACGTCGAGACCGCAAACGCCGCCGAAGTGGGACGCGAATTCAACGTCTCCAAAGCGCACGTCGGAAGGATCGTCAAGGCATACGGGGAGTTACAAAAGGAAACGCTCCACGCGCGTGCGGTGGCCGCTGCGATCCGCAAGGCGCGCAAGCTCTTGGCCGACAACGTCGAGATGGTGAGCCGCTACCTCGCGAAGCACGCGGGCGTCGACGGCGTGCCTGATCTCGAACCGAAGGACGTCAGCGCGCTGCTCAACGCGCAGTCGAACGTGAGCGCGAAGCTCATGGAGGTCGAGGAGCGGCTCGAAGCGAAGCGCATGGCGCGCCTCTCACGCGACCTGAAGCGCCAAGAGATCGAGATCGCGACGAAGCGCGCGAAGGGCGAGCACGTGGAGCAAGTCTCCGTCGACGCGTCGGACGAGCTGGTGGAGCGACTGCGGAAGGCCCTGCATGGCGATCGCGGTTGATCTCCTCGAGGAAGTCCGCGCGCTCGACCCGATCGCCCGCGAGAGGCTCCTGCGTCGATGGGACGTGTGGGGCCGACCCGAGCAGCAGCCGCCCCCGGGCGAGTGGAGGACTTGGCTGATCCTCGCCGGTCGAGGGTGGGGCAAGAGCCGCACTGGCGCGGAGTGGGTACGTGCGATGGCTACGCGCGGTCGCGCTCGACGCATCGCCCTCGTGGCTCGCACCGCAGCCGATGTGCGTGATGTCCTGATCGAGGGTGAGTCAGGGCTGCTCGCGATCCACCGCGCGGACGAGCGGCCCGTGTGGGAGCCGTCGAGGCGCAGGCTCACGTGGCCGAACGGGGCGATTGCCACGACGTACAGCGCCGACGAGCCCGACCAGTTGCGCGGCCCGCAGCACGACAGCGCGTGGGTCGACGAGATTTGCGCGTGGCGCTACCCCGACGCGTGGGACCAGCTGCAACTCGGGCTGCGCCTCGGGGACGACCCGCGCGTGGTCGCGACGACAACCCCGCGACCCACCGCGCTCGTGCGCTCGCTCGTCGCTGCACCATCGACCGTGGTGACGCGAGGGAGGACTGCGGACAACGCCCGCAACCTCGCTCCAGGCGTGGTCGAAGCCCTTAGCGCGCGGTACGCGGGTACTCGCCTCGGGCGGCAGGAGCTCGACGGCGAGGTCCTCGACGACACCCCGGGTGCGCTGTGGGCCCGCGCGATGATCGAGAGCGCAAGCGCGCGCGTCGCCCCCGAGCTGCGTCGCGTGGTCGTCGCGCTCGACCCGAGCGTGGCTGCGGATGGCGGTGGCGACGAGTGCGGGATCGTGGTCGCGGGGATCGACTACGAGGGCCGCGCGTGGGTGCTGCGTGACGGGAGCGGCAACCTCTCGCCCGCGGACTGGTCCCGACGAGCGGTCGCGCTCGCGGAGGAGCACGCGGCGGACTGCATCGTCGCGGAGGCGAACCAAGGCGGGGCGCTCGTGGAGCAGACGCTGCGCGCTGCGGGCGCTCGGACTCGCGTGCGACTCGTGCACGCTGCTCGGGGCAAGAGGGCGCGCGCGGAGCCTGTCGCCGCGCTCTACGAGCAGGGTCGCGTGCGGCACCTGCCCGGGCTCCAGCGGCTCGAGGACGAGATGTGCACGTGGTCGAGCGCAGCGGGAGACCCCAGCCCGAACCGGCTTGACGCCCTAGTTTGGGCGTGCTTCGACCTCTGTGGACTAGCAGCGGCGCCCCGTGTAGCGTCCGAGACAGGGTATGACTTCTGATGCTTAGCCCGACGCCCTCCGATCTCAGCGCGTTCGATCGAAAGCTCCGCGCGCTCGGGGAGTCCGAGAGGTACTGGCGCATCCAGCGTCTGCGGCGGCTCTGGCACGGTGCGGGGTACGAGGGTCGGCCCAGCTTCTGGGACGCGACCGTCCCGCTCCGCGAGCGCGCTCCCTGCGTGCAGTCGATGGTCTGCCGCACCGCGGGCCGTCGACTCTCGCAGCTTGTGTTCGGGGATCGCTCGTTCCCGAAGGTCGCGGTGTCCGCGCAAGCGTACGGCGTGAGGCTGGACGACGTTTCAAAAAGCTCGCTTACCGCGCTGCTCGAAGAGATCGCCCGCGTGACGCACTTACGTCGCGTGATGCGCGCGCTGCTGAGCGAGGGGCTTGAGGCGGGCACGGTCGTGGTGATGATCGAGCTCGTCGAGGGCCAGCTCGCGATCAAGCACATCCCCGCCGAGTGGTGCACGCCCGTGTTCGCGGCCGATGGGCGCACGCTCGCCTCGCTCTGCATCGAGCGCAAGCTCATGCACTCGGACGGGAAGCTCTACATCCACAAACGAGTGATCGAGCCGCCGAAAGATTGCGTGTATGCGCCGGTCCTCGCGGAGAAGGCCGCGCACGAGCAGATCGACTGGAGCAAGGTCCCGGTCGTCGCGGAGGCCCCGTGCGCGTTCGTGCCGGCCATCTGGCACCGCCACAACGTGGAGCCGATGTACGGTGACATGGAGATCGACGGCAACGCCCTCGTTGCGGGGCTCGAGGACGAGGTCGAGGCGCTCGACCTTGCGCTCTCCCAGCTGCACCGCAACGCGCTGTACAACGGCGAGCCTCAGATGGTGAGGACGGGGGTCGACCCCGTCGAGGACACGATGCTCCCGCAGGGCCGCATGGCTCGCAGCGACGTCACGATCTTCGACAGGATGTTCCGCAGCGTCACGAAGTACGACGCGGGCGCGGGGGCTGGTGGCGCGTCGGCGAAGAGCCCTCAGAAGATCTGGAACCTCCCGGCTGGCTCGGACGCGAAGCTCCTGGAGAGTTCGGGCGCGGGCGCGACGATCATCGAGGGCAACGTGGGCCAACTGCGTCGCGTCATCGTCGACGCGATGGGCATCGTCCTCGCGGACCCCGAGCAGCTCGGCGCGGGAGAGCTCTCCGCGCGTGCGCTTTCGTTGATGATGGCGCCGATGCTCGCGCACGCGGATGACCTCCGCGTGGAGTACGGATCGCTGCTCTGCGCGCTGCTCGATCTGGCGCTGCGCCTCGTCGCGTCGACGCCAGGAACGGTGTACCTCGCGACTCTGGACAACTCGCGATTGGCGCTCGCTCAGGTCTACCGCACGCTCTCAGCCGCGCGCCTCATCGAGCTGTCGTGGGGCGAGTATTTCGAGCCGTCGTGGGAAGAGGTGCAGGCCGCCGTCACCGCAGCGCAGACGGCCAACGGCAACCGCCCGATCGCCACGCTTGCGGAGTCGCGCGCGCTCGTCGCACCGCTGCTCAACCTCAGCGCCGACACCGCCACGCTAGAGGCCGAGGAGGCGCAGGGCGTCGACGACGTCGCGAAGGTGCTCGGTCAGGGCGAGAGGCGCAGCGAGGACGAAGACTTGCCAGCACCCACCGTCGCGGAGGTCGAGACGCCCGCCGTCGCGGAGGTTGCCTCGCTCGCGCTCAACGGGGCGCAGGTTTCCTCGCTGCTGGAGATCATCACGAGCATGGGTGCCGGGACGCTCCCACTGGAGACCGCGCGCGCAGTTATCCTCGCGGCGTTCCCATCCTTCTCGGACGACGTCATCAACCGCATGATTGCGCCGTTTGTTGGTCGCAAGCCGGTCGAGGTGGAGGCCGTCGATGGCGGTACCTGACCTCAGGGCCTTCGCGCGTCGGCTCGACTATGTGCTCCGCATCCCGGGCACGCACCCGAGCGGCATCAGCTACGACGAGCTGTTCGGCATCCTCGCGCGACAAGGCCGAGACTTCGCCGCCGACAGCCCACAGCTGCGCGGACACATCGCGCTCGTCCTCGAAGAGCAGTTCGGCGATGCGCGTCGAGCGCCTGGAGTGACGCAGGTGCGCCAGTTCGCCGAAAGCGCGATCCTCGACTGGATTCTCAACCGCCTCGAACGAGGGCTGCGTGACGTCCCGATCAAGCCGAACGACCCCGCCTACCGTCGCTGGAAGATGCGCAACGCGGCATACTCGCGCGTCGGGATGCGCACTGGCGCGCTCCGCAACCGAATCCGCGACAACGCTCGCGTGAAGATCGAGGCCCCATGACCAAGCAGAAGCCCGCTGAGAAGCCCGCGCCCGCGCCCGTTGAAAAGGTGTGCGAGTCGTGCGGCGCGAGCGCCCCGCAAGACGCCCACGCGTGCCCGCTGTGCGGGTCCGCCGACTGGCAACCCAACCCCGTACAGGAGATGAACAATGGCTGATTACACCGGAACCGTTCAGGCGGTTGAGCTCGTTCGTGGACCCGATGACGCGTATGGCGCGGAGGCCGCTGGCGGCACCGTGTACAGCGCGGCGCTCTCGATCTGGAACGACACCGCGAACACCATCGCGGGTGGCACCGACACGCTTGCCGTGAACGCTGCGACCGCGATTCAGTCGGCGCGTCGCGATGGTCGCACCGTCACCGTGCGCTCGGCTGCCGTCATCGGCGCGGCCGTCGTCGGCGGTACCACGTACGGCGGCACCGTCTCGATCGCGAGCGCGCCGACCATCAAGATCAGCCCGACGAACACCGCGTCGCCGTGGGCCAACGCGACGCTTCCCGCGAACACCAGCACGACGCAGCGGTTCTACCGCGTAATCGTGGGCTACACGGTGGTCTGAGCATGGACGCGTACATGGTCAAGGCCGCGCTCGAGATGGCGATGGAGGACTCCGCGTTCTCCAGCGCGCTCGACAAGGCCGACAAGCTCGCGCTCTCCGAAGCGGAGGACGGCACCATCACGCTCGAAGCGGGCGACGAGTCCGTCGAGATCAGCGCCGAGGAGCTGATGGAAGAGGCGCAGGAGGAGCGCGAAGAAGGCGCTCCGTCGTCGCTCCCGCCGCCGCCCGCGGGCAAGCTCTCCGGGGCCTACGCTGCGGTCATGAAGCCGGGGGCGCTCAAGTGAGCAACCCCGCCGACAACCTGGCTTCGGCCGTCGTCGCTGCGTCCGCTCCGGCGGGCGAGGCGGTGGCTCCTGCTGCACCTGCGCCCGAGGCCGTAGCGGCCCCTGCAGCGCCCGAGAAGCCCGCGCCTCGTCGGCTCACCCGGACGCGCGCGGAGAAGCCCGTGGAAGCGCCCGTGGAGGCTGAACCGGTCAAGGCCGAGCAGCCCGAGCGTGGTGCGCGTCTGCTCTCTCGCATGAGGGCGCAGATCGAGCGCGACCGTGGACTCGTCGAGGAGGCCAAGGGCTACCGCGCCGAGCTCGCGGAGTACGCCAGTCAGGCGCTCGGCGGGATCTCGAAGGAGGCGCGCAGCTACGTGGAGAAGGTCGCGGGCGACAACCCCGCGAAGCAACTCGCCACGCTGCGCGAGCTCAAGGCCGCTGGCTTGCTCGGAGCGCCTAGCGCCCCGGCGAACAGCGCGCCGAAGGCCGCACCGCCGCAGGGTGCGCAGAACGGCGACAGCGATGCCGCCGTGCTCGCGGAGTACGAGCGACTCAAGAAGGTCGCCCCGATCATCGCGCTTGATTACTCGCAACGAAACCGCGACGCGCTCCAGCGGGCGCGGTCCCGCAACTGAAGGAGTTAGGTCATGGTTCTCTCTCGCGTTTCGCTCCCACAGGAGTTCTTCGACATCGTCAGCAGCGACATGCTGATTGCGCCTCAGCCGCAGTTCGCGTTCGCGCAGATGGTCTACGCGTCGAACGCGCGCGCGCAGCTCTCGGCCGCGGGCATCGACATGGGCCGCGCGCAGATCACGCAGGGGCAGGGCATCCCGTCCCTCATGGACATGCAGCTCATCCTCAGCCAGGGACCGTTCGCCGACGCCGTGCGCTCGGTGATCGACCTTGAGAAGCCGGGCATCGGCCACACCGTGCGCATCAACCGTCCGGTGCTTACCGGCGGGCAGTACTCCGTCGCGGCCCGCACGATCGCCTCGTCGCAGAGCATCTCGCTGACGCCGATCGACATCACCGCCGAGCAGGTCTCGATCACCATGCTTCGCGTGGTCGGACCGGCCTCTGCGTCGGGCTCGGGCCCTGCGCCGTACGCGATCGATCGCCTCGACGCCACGCGCTCGGTGCACCAGCTCCGCGAGATGGTCGGACTCAACCTCGTGTACGACCGCAACCGGTACCTCGACACCGTGATCGGGTTGCAGTTCGACGCGGCGAGCAATCAGGCGGTGGTTCGCCCCGGCTCGCTCGCGAGCGACAGCGCGTTCCCGAACAGCGGCGAGACCGCGCTTGACCTCGACACGATCTTCCGCGCCGAGGAGCAGCTGCGCAGCACGTATATCCCGACGTTCTCGAACGGCTGCTACCGGCTCATGATCAGCCCGAAGCAGGCGAGGCAGCTCAAGCAGGACCCCGACTTCCGCGCGAGCAGCGTGTTCATCGAGAGCAAGAACCCGCTTCTGGCGCCGAGCGTGCTGCGCGTCGGGAACATCGAGATCATCGAATCCAACACGCTGCAGACGGACTCCGCGACCGTGAGCGGTGTGGTGATTCAGCGTGGCGTGATGTTCGGCCCGGGCGCGGTCGGTTACGGCTGCGGCGGGATGCCCGAGGTCAAGAGCGCCAACGAAGACAACTACGGCGAAACGGCGAAGGTCGTGTGGGTCTGCTACGAGGGCCACACGGTGCTGGACAACCGCTTCGTCTGCGGCGTGCGCTCGGTCTGATCCCGGTTTGAAAAGGAGCACACACAATGGCACGCTCAGCTAGCGTACAGACGGCGCAGGTCGGCCTCGCTTCGGCGACGTCGGCCAACGGCACTGCGCGCAACGGCACCTCGATCACGCTCGCCACGGTGGCGGCGGGATCGCTCTCGATCGCGGCTTCCGCGACCATCGTCACGGGCAGCGTCGTCGCGACCTACAAGCCGCAGGTCAGCCTCGACAACAGCACGTGGTACGACGTCAAGCTCTCGAACAACGCGGCCAACGTCACGCTCACCGCGAGCGGCGCGCTCGCGCTACAGCTCGCCGACCTCTCGGGCTGGAAGTTCTTCCGCTGCGTCGCCACGCTCTCGGGCGCTGCGACTGCGGCGGGCGATCTGACGCAGGTTGATTACGTGTACCGCAAGTTCGGGAGCGCCTGATGACCGCGCCCACGCTGACGCTGATCGAGATGCAGCGGATTAAGTACGAGCTCGGTGACACCGTCTTGAATGTCGGTGCGCAGCCGTGGATCGGGATCCGCAGCGTGTGGAACGTGATCAAGGACAACGTCCTCGGGAGCGACACCGCTCCGACGTCCACCAGCACGACGATCAGCGCAGCGGGGGCCCACACGATCACCGTCGCCAGCGCAACCGATCTCGTCGCGGGCACCCGCGTGCAGATCGACGTCGACGGGCAGCGAGAGACGTGCACCATCCGCCACGTGAACGGGTCGGTCCTCTCGCTGATCGCGCGAAAGACACACTCCGGGACGTACCCGGTAGAGATCGAGTCCTCGCTCACGATCGTGCGCGGGCTCATCGCGGACCTCACCGCGCTAGAGCAGGTCAACACCCTCGGGGCCTTCGACGCGCTGGGGCTGCGTCGAGTGGACGAGGTGGAGTGGGCCGAGAAGGGCGCGAGCTACTGGGTGGAGTACGGCAAGGGTCTGCTCCGCCGGAAGCTCGCCAGCGCGTGCGGTGTGGGCTGGATTTACAGCTCGTCCAGAGGCTCTAGCGGGCTCGAGGTCTACTGATGCCGATTGGCTACAGCGACGCGATTCGCAGGGCCGCTGACGCCGGTCGCAAGGCCGCGGAGCCATGGGTGAGGCCCACGGTCGTCACGGTCGTCGTCGAGACGTGGAGCGGCCCCTACGGCGCCGTGGCGAGCACCCTCGTCAGCACCTCGACGACCACGCTCGCGCCGCGTCCGAAAGTCATGGCGGTCGGCGATCAAGGGCCGTCCGCGTTCGGCGGTGGCTACGCCTCATCGAGCGCCGGCGGCCTCGTCGCGACCGAGTACGAGATCGGACCTGTCACGCTCGATTATCCGGGCGGTGGCTACACCGTGCAGGAGCTCCTGCCGCTCGGCGCATCGAACAAGAACGTTTACGTTGTGCTGACCGACGGCGCGTACGAGGGCACGGGCGAACGCTTCCGCGTGGACCCCGGCTCGTTGGTCGCAACGCGCGCCTACCAGTGCACCTTTCGAGTCACGAGGACGAATCAATGAGCCAGAGTTCAGCCATCGTCGGCGCGGTCTACTCGCACGCGCGCTCCTTCACCATCGCTACCAGCGGCACCGTCAGCACCGAGAAGACGATTGCGATCGGCGGGTACTACCTCGTCGCGACCGATGCCGACTGCTGGATCTGCATCGGCAAGACCGGGAGCACTGCGGTCGACGGCAGCGCGGTCACGACGCAGCCCGCTGCGGCGAGCTACAACGGGCTCGCGTACGTGCCCGCGGGTGTGCCTGTCCCGCTCGATGTCACCGACGACAATCAGGTGATCACCGCGATCACTGAGAGCGGCACCGGCAAGCTCCGGGTCATCGGACCGATCACGCAGACGGCAAGGCGCTGAGCGTGGCTGACGTCCTCGCCGAGATCACGACGAGGCTCGACGCGATCCTTCGCGGCGGGCGTGGTGTGTCGGGCCTCGGCGCGGACGCAGCCGCACGCGCGATCCCTGCTGACCGCTACCGGCGCGGCATCGAGGGCGCGCTGCTCCGCGACTCCGCGTACCCGGTCAACGGGTACGACCGCGCGTACGCGTACGAGTGGGGCGCGCTGGCGCTGCAGGAGGAGTACGCGAGCGAGGCGGTCGACCGCATCCTCCTGAGCTGCACGCTCAACCTGCTGCTCGGGCACCTCTACGGCGCGCAGCACGCGGCGTTCTTGCGCCTCGTCGGCGGCGAGGTCGCGGCCACCGCTGCGACGCAGGGCTACCAGCGCGCGCTCGGGGACACCGTGCGCATCCGTCGCGCGATCTGCTTCGGTCCGCTGTACCAAGGCGGTACGGAACCGCCTATCGTGTCGATCGCTCTGACGGGCTCGACCACGGTGGAAGACCTCGGGGATCGACTGCTCACGACGATGCCCCTCACGGTGGTGATCAACGCCTCCAACACGCTGGCGTACCTGCCGTGAGCGTCAAGGTCACGAAGCGCACGCCGAGGCTTGACAACGCGCAAAAACTCATGCGCGAGATGCAGGGCCAGTGGAGGATCGTGCCCCGGTGCAGCGAGGACTCGAAGAACAAGCTCGGGTGGCTCGAGGCGCGCGATCGGCCCTTCCTCCGCGTGACGCAGTCGATGGAGCAGTCGTGCGTCCGCTTCGTTCGCGCGGAGCTGTCCTTCGAGCCGAGCGCCAACGCGCGCAAGCTCCTCGCCGCTGCGGCAGAGGGAGCGAAGGCGCAGGTACTCCTGCGCTTCGACCGGCAGGGCGTCGACGTGCGACTACGACCCCTCACGGCGCGGTACCTTGCACGCAAGGTCCTGCTACGGCTCGACC
>JBAXJZ010000003.1:0-27402 GCA_037137595.1 Burkholderiales bacterium
CGGGCTCATCGGGGGCGCCTCCGCGCGGGGTCGTTCAATGCGCCAGCTCGGCGCGACGCATCGACAGGTCGAACACCGGCGGTCGCGGCGTGCGCTGCCAGATCGTCATGTCCTCGTAGCGGTCGACGTACGAGGCCGGCAGCTCGGTCACGCGGCCGGTGTCCAGCCACAGCCGCAGCAGGTAGCGCCGACGCTCGCGCTCGGGCCAGTCCTCGTAGGCCGTCCGCGAGTGCAGCGTCGAGGTGTTGCAGATGAACTGCATGTCGCCCGGCTCCAGCGTCATGTCGAGGTGCATGTCCGGGTCCGCGCAGAGCGCGTCGACCGCGTCCATCGCCGCGCGCTGCGCGTCGGTGAGGCGCGGCACGTCGGGGAAGCGCTGGCCGGACTCGGCGTAGCTGCGGTTGTAGCGCGCGAAGAGCCGCCCGCCGCAGCGCTCGAAGAACGGCGCGGGATAGCAGGGCGGCTTGCCCTCGGGCGACTCGCCGCGGCGGTCGATCCAGAACGGCTGGTAGAGCGCCTCGAGCAGGTCGGGGCGGCTGGCGAGCAGCGCGTCGTGGACCGCATGGCTGCTGACGATCCGCGACAGCCCGCCCCGGCGGGCCGTCTGCAGGCACATCAGGCCCACCACGTCGGTCGCGTCGTTGTGGAAGGGCAGCACCAGCCGGGTCTGGTAGCCGCGCACGGTGTTGTCGGTGCGGTAGTCGACGCCGAGGTCGGTCACGTGGCCGAGCAGGTCGCCCTGCGCGTTCTGCGCGCGGCCCGCGCCCAGGTGCGCGCCCAGCCCCCAGTAGACCAGGGCCGCGTCCTCGACCTTCAGCCGGTCGATCTCGAAGCCGCGCACGAGCGTGAAGCCGCGGCCGTCCATGATCTCGTCGAGCATCGCCGCGAGCCGGGGCGCGAGGCCCGGCAGCGGGAAGTCGGCCTTCGAGAGGCCGGGGATCGACGCGCCGCGGGCGCGGGCGACCTCGAGCGCGGCGCGCAGTTCGGCGTTGTCGGCGGCGTCCAGGTGCAGGGTCCAGGTCTCGGGGCGGTCGCGCAGGTCGCGGCCGATCCAGGCGGTGCGGGAGCCGGCGGGCTGTCGGGTCGGGGTCATGGTGTCTCCTCGGGGGCGGGGCGCGGATCAGACCGGATCGAGCGGGGCGACCCGCGGCACGCCCGGCACGCGGATGCCGGCCGGGCGTCCGCCGCGGGTCGCGCCCTGGAAGCCGAGCGTGAGGTGCTCGGGCAGCGCCGGGCCGTCGTCGCAGGCGAGCCAGAGCCGCAGCAGGTGGCGCCGGCGCTCGGGCTCGGGCCAGTCCTCGTAGGCGGTGCGCGCGTGCAGGATCGAGTGGTTGCAGACCCACTGGACGTCGCCGGGGCGGAAGTCCATGTCGAGCCGGATGCCGTCCTCGCCGGCGAGGTCGTTGACCGCGGCCATCGCCTCCAGCTCGATCGGCTCGAGCCTCGGCACCTCGTCGAAGGCCTGCGCCTTCTCGATCGCCGACATCACGAAGAACGCGATCATCCGGCCGTCGTGCCCGGTGAACAGCGGGAAGCGCGCGAACCGCGCCTGCCCGGCGCCGATCTCGCCCCAGCGCGAGAAGCAGAACGGGCGCTCGAGCACCGCGGCGAGGTCGGGCCGGCGGCGGACCAGCGTGTTCCAGACCGTGGTCGAGCTCGCGATCCGCGACAGGCCGCCACGCCGGGCGGGCTTCAGGCAGATCAGGCCGACGACGTCGCCGCCGTCGGTGTGGAAGCGCAGCTCGGCCGGCGTCTGGTAGCCGCGGGTGGCCGGCGCCGAGTAGTCGAGGCCCAGGTTCGCGACATGGCCGAGCACGTGGCCCTTGCCGTTCTGCGACAGGGCCTCGCCGAGGTGGGCGCCGAGCCCGCGGAACGCGATCGCCGACTGCAGCGGCGTGTAGCGTTCCACCGGCACGCCGCGCATCAGGAAGAAGCCCGGGCCGTGCAGCACGAAACGGCGGATCGACGCGAGGCGCGCCGCGAGCGTGGGCAGCGGGAAGTCGGCGGCCTCCATCGTGACCAGGTCGACGCCGCGCGCCTCGGCGCCGCGGACCGCCGCGTCGAGCTCGGCGAGTTCGTCGGCCGACAGCGGGTGGAACCAGTCGTCGCGCCGCCGCATCTCCGGCTCGGTCCAGGCCTGGGGACCGTCGAAGACGGGCAGGCGGCCGGCCTGGGGGGCGGGGGCGCCGCGCATCGCGGCCGGGATCGCGTTCATCTCGGGGGTCTCCTCGTCGGGGTGGACGTCGTCCGCGTCAGGTGCATCGTGCGCGCGATCCGATCCGTCCGCAGCGTCCGTTCCGTCATCCGCGCCGCCGGCCGCGTCATGCGACCCGGCGCAGCGGCGTGCCGGTCGTGCCGGCCGCGCGGTTCGGCGGCCAGCCGATGGCGGCCAGCGTCCGGTCGGCATCACCGTAGGTCTCGCCGATCCGGTAGATCCGCCTCGCCTCGTCGCCGGTGGCCACCTCGCGGTAGAGCTCGCGCGCGATCCGAACCGCCTTCTCCACCTGCTGCACCGAGGTCAGCCGCTCGCCCTTGCGACCCCAGAGGTTGTCCTCGATGCCGACGCGCACGTGCAGGCCCATCGCGATCGCCATCGTGGTGAGCGGCGTCACGTTGCGCATCAGGCCCTCGACCGTCAGCACCGCGCCGTCGGGCGTGCGCCGCACGAACTCCATGAGGTTGTACGGGCTCGGACCGTCGGCGCCGCCGCCGATCGCGACCCAGTTCAGCACCAGGGGGCCGCGATGGACGCCTCGGCGCACCAGGCGCTCGACGGTCTCGAGCTGGCCCGTGTCGCCGAGCATGAAGTGCGGCTGGATGCCGGCCGCCTGCAGCCGCTTCAGGTGCTCCTCGACGAAGGCGGGCCCGGACTCGAACCACATCTCGCGGAACGCGCTCGCGTAGGCCGGCAGCGCGAGCGAGGTGCCCGCCACGTCGTCGGGCGTGAGCAGCTCGCAGACGTTCATCTGGTTGGTGTTGATCGCGATCGTGACCTGGTCGGGCTTCGGATCGAGCTCGGCGAGCATGTGCCGCGTGTCGTCGGAGAGCCACTTCGCGTCGCCGCCCTCGCCCTCGGGCGCGAACGAGATCGAGCCGCCCACCTGCAGCACCATCCCCGGCACCGCCTCGCGCAACCGCGCGAGCATCTCGTTGAACATCGACAGGCGCTTTGAGCCTCGGCCGTCGGCCTCGCGGACGTGGACGTGCAGCACGGTGGCGCCGGCGTTCCAGCAGTCGACCGCCTTCTGCACCTGCGCCTCCATCGACACCGGGATGTCGTCGGAGTCGGAGGGCAGGAACTCGGGGCCGTAGGGCGCGACCTGGATCACCAGCGGATCCTGGTTCTCGGGCAGCAGCGAATCGTCGAGGAAGTGCATGCGGATCTCCGGATCGTGGGGGTGTCGTCGGGGCCGGGCGGAGGGCGGGTCAGCCGTCGGGGAAGCGGCGGTCGAGGTCGGCCATCGCCTCTTCCAGCATCGGCACGCCCATCGCCACCGAATGGATGCCGAGCACGCTGACCATCTCGAGCACGGCGAGCACCTCGCGCGGCGTGGCGCCCACCTCGAGCGCGCGACGCACGTGGCGGCGCACGCCGGGGGCGTAGAGGTGGGTGCAGGAGGCGTCGACGGCGATCGCGATCAGCTCGCGGGTCTTCGCGTCGAGCCCGCTCTCGCGCATCGCGTGGGTGCCCATCGCGAGGAAGCGCTCGGTGTAGACCGGGTCCAGCGCGTAGAGGCCGTCCCACGCGGGGTTCCACTCGCCGGCGGCGCGCAGCGCGTCGCAGACGGGGGTCGGCACCCGGGTCGCGGTGGGCTCGTCCATCGTCGTCTCCTCGTCGTCCCGGTGTCGGGGTGAGGCGATCCTAGGTTGCGGCGGTCGTCGGGGTTGTCGGATCCGGGACATCGACTTACGATCCCGGGACACCCTCCGGGAGCCGCCCGTCCCGATGCGCGACCGCATCCGAGCCGCCGCCCTGACCGGCTACGCGCAGGTCGCGACCGCGCTCGGGCTCGATACGGCCGCGCTGCTGTCGACGGTGGGGCTGTCGCGGCGCGTGCTGCTCGACCCGGATACGCTGATCCCGGCCGCGTCGGTCAGCCGCCTGCTCGAGCGGGCCGCGCGCGCGGCCGACGTCGACGACTTCGGGCTGCGGATGGCCGAGACCCGTCGCCTGTCCAACCTCGGGCCGCTGGGCCTGGTCGCCGGCCAGGCACCGACGCTGCGCGCGATGCTCGCGACCATCGTCCGCTACCTGCGGCTGCACAACGAGTCGCTGTACCTGCGGATCGAGGAGGCCGACGGCGTCGTCGTGCTGTCGCAGACGCTGGGCACCGGCCGCGCGCAGCCGTCGCGTCAGGCGATCGAGCTGGGCGTGGGCGCGCTGCACCGGATCGTCGGCTCGATCCTCGGCGACGCCTGGCGCCCGCTGCGCGTCTGCTTCGCCCACGGCCCGCCGCGCGACACGCGGACCCACCGCCGCGTGTTCGGGCCCGGCACCGCGCTGGAGTTCGACGCGGCCTTCGACGGCCTGGTCTGCCGCGCGACCGACCTCGACCGGCCGATCCCCGCGGCCGACCCGACGCTCGCCCGCTACGCGCGCCGGTATCTCGACGAGCTCGCACGCTCGGCCGGCCGCGAGGGGCTGCCGGCGCAGGTGCGGCACCTGGTGCGCACGCTGCTGCCCTCGGGCCGCTGCACGGTGGACCGCGTGGCCGAGTCGCTGGGCGTGGACCGGCGCACCGTGCACCGGCACCTCGCCCGCGAGGGCACGACCTTCACCCGCGTGCTGGTCGACGCCCGGCGCGAGCTCGCCGAGCGCTACGTCGCGCAGCCGGCGCGGCCGCTGTCGGACGTCGCCGAGCTGCTCGGCTTCGCGACGCAGAGCGCGTTCTCGGAGTGGTTCCGCTCGCAGTACGGCTGCTCGGCGAGCGCGTGGCGGGCCGCGCGGGCGACCCCGCCGGCCCGTACCGCCCCGCGCCGCTGAAAGTCGGGCCTCAGGCCACCTCGAACAGCCCCGCCGCGCCCATTCCGCCGGCGATGCACATCGTCACCACCACGTACTTCACGCCGCGCCGCTTGCCCTCGATCAGCGCATGCCCCACCAGCCGCGCGCCCGACATGCCGAACGGATGGCCGACCGCGATGCCGCCGCCGTCGACGTTCAGGCGCTCGTCGGGGATGCCGAGCCGGTCGCGGCAGTAGAGCACCTGCACCGCGAAGGCCTCGTTCAGCTCCCACAGGCCGATGTCCGACACCTTCAGGCCGTTGCGCTCGAGCAGGCGCGGCACCGCGAACACCGGGCCGATGCCCATCTCGTCCGGCTCGCAGCCGGCGGTCGCGAAGCCGCGGAAGATGCCCAGCGGCTGCAGCCCGCGCTTCTCCGCGAGCGTCGCGTCCATCACCACGCAGGCCGACGCGCCGTCCGACAGCTGGCTCGCGTTGCCGGCGGTGATGCAGCCGCCCTCCATCACCGGCTTGAGCTTGGCGATGCCCTCGTAGGTGGTGTCGCCGCGGATGCCCTCGTCGTGCGCGAGCGTGACCTCGCGCAGCAGCGTCTCGCCGGTCTCCTTGTTGGTCTCCGACTTCATCGTCGTCAGCGGCACGACCTCGGCCGCGAGCCGGCCCTCGGCGAGCGCGGCCGCGACCTTGCGCTGGCTGGCCGCGCCGTACTCGTCCTGCGCCTCGCGCGAGATGCCATAGCGCTTCGCGACCGTCTCGGCCGTCTGGATCATCGTGTGGTACAGCGACGGCTTGTGCTCGAGCACCCACTCGTCGCGCGCCATGAAGGTGTTGCTCTTGTCGTTGACGGTGAGGCTGATCGACTCCATGCCGCCGGCGACCACGATCGGCACGCGGTCGACGATCACTCGGTGCGCGGCCGCGGCGATCGCGTTCAGGCCCGAGCCGCAGGCGCGGCTGATCACCGAGCCGGTCGAGCCCACCGGCAGTCCGGCCCTGATCGCGCTCTGGCGCGCGACGTTGCCGCCGGTCGTGCCCTCGGGCCGGCCCACGCCGAGGATCACCTCCTCGATCTCGGCCGGATCCACGCCCGCGCGCCGCACGGCGTGCGAGATCACGTGGGCGCCGAGCGTGGGCCCGGAGGTGTGGTTGAAGGCGCCGCGATAGGCCTTGCCGATCGGGGTGCGGGCGGTGGAGACGATGACGGCATCGGCCATGGGGGTCACTCCTTCGAGTTGAATCGGCGGCCGGCGTCGGCCAGCTGGAGCAGCAGCGGCGCGGGCGTCCACCAATCGCCGTGCTGCGCGTGGAACGCGAGGACGCGGTCGGCGACCTCGCGCAGGCCGACGGTGTCGGCGAAGAACATCGGGCCGCCGCGCCACGCGGGGTGGCCGTAGCCGTTGACGTAGACGAGGTCGATGTCCGAGGCGCGCAGCGCGATTCCCTCGGCGAGGATCTTCGCGCCCTCGTTGGCCAGCGCGTACATCGTGCGCTCGACGATCTCCTGGTCGGCGATCGTGCGCCGCGCGATGCCGGCCTCGGCCGCGCAGCGCGCGATGATCGCGTCGACCTCGGGATCGGGGATCGGCGTGCGGCTGCCCGCCTCGTAGCGGTACCAGCCGGCCCCGGTCTTCTGGCCGAAGCGGCCGAGTTCGCAGATCGCGTCGGCGACCCGGCTGTAGCGCAGGTGCTTCGGCCGTGTCGCGGCCTGTCGCTTGCGGCCTGCCCAGCCGATGTCCAGGCCGGCGAGGTCGCCCATCCGGAACGGGCCCATCGCCAGGCCGAAGCGCTGCAGCGCGCCGTCGACCTGCGCGGGGCTCGCGCCTTCCTCCAGCAGGAAGCCGGCCTCGCGCGAATAGGCCGACAGCATGCGGTTGCCGACGAAGCCGTCGCAGTTGCCCACCAGCACCGGCAGCTTGCCGGTCGCGCGGCCGAAGGCCATCGAGGTGGCGATCACGTCGGGCGCGGTCTCGCGGCCGCGGACCACCTCCAGCAGCCGCATCACGTTGGCCGGCGAGAAGTAGTGCAGGCCGATCACGTCGGCCGGGCGCGAGGTGGACCGGGCGATCTCGTCGATGTCCAGCCGCGAGGTGTTCGACGCGAGGATCGCGCCGCGCTTCACCACCGCGTCGAGCTTCGCGAAGACCTCCTTCTTGACCGCCATGTCCTCGAAGACCGCCTCGATCACCAGGTCGACGTCGGCGAGGTCCTCGTAGCGCAGCGTGGGGGTGATCCGCGCGAGACGCGCGTCCATCTCGGCCTGCGACAGCTTCCCCTTCTCGACGTTCGCCGCCCAGTTGCGCGACATCGTCGCGCGGCCCTTGTCCAGCGCGGCCTGCGAGGTCTCGAGCTGCACGACCGCGAGCCCCGCGTTCGCGCAGGTCATCGCGATGCCTCCGCCCATCGTGCCCGCGCCGATCACGCCCACCGTGCGGATCGGCCGGGTCGGCAGGTCCTCGGCGATGCCGGGGATGCGGGCGGCCGCGCGCTCGGCGAAGAAGAGGTGGCGCAACGCCTTCGACTGCGTGCCCTCGACCAGCACGCGGAAGCGCGTGCGCTCGAAGGCGAGGCCCTCCTCGAAGGGCAGGTGGGTCGAGGCCTCGACGCAGGCGAGGCATTCGAGCGGCGCCTCCAGGCCCTTCGACTCCTTCTTGACGCGCTCGCGTTCGGCGGCGAAGAACGCGTCGGCGTCATCGAGCCGCGCGTCGCGTCGCGAGGCCACCGGATGCGCGCCGCCGCGGGCCGCGGCCGCGCGGGCGAAGGCGATGGCCGCCGTGCGGACGTCGCCGTCGGCCACCGCGTCGACCAGGCCGATCTCCCGGGCGCGCGCCGCGTCGACCGTCTCGCCCGAGACGATCATCCGGGCCGCGACCTTCACGCCGACCAGTCGTGGCAGCCGCTGCGTGCCGCCGCCGCCGGGCAGCAGCCCCCGCTTGACCTCGGGCAGCCCGAGCTGCGTGCCGGGGGCGGCCACGCGGTAGTGGCAGGCGAGCGCCATCTCCAGGCCGCCGCCCAGCGCGCTGCCGTGGATCGCCGCGACGACCGGCTTGGTCGAGCGATCCATCCGCGCGCGCAGGTCGGTGGTGAAGGGCGGCTGCGCGGCCGCCGGCGTGTTGAACTCGCGCAGGTCGGCGCCGCCGCAGAACATCCGCCCCGCGCCCGCCAGCACGATCGCCTTGATCGCGGGATCGGCCAGCGCCGCCTCGAGGCTCGTCTCGAGGCCCTGCCGCAGCCCGAGGGCGAGCGCGTTGACGGGCGGATTGTCGAGCTCGATCACGCCGACGTCGTCGTGGCGGATCAGGCGGGCGGTGGCGGTCATCCGGGGTCTCCCTGCGCACGCGCCGGGTCCGGCGCATCGCGTCCGGGCCGATCATAGGCCCCCGCGGCCCGCGCCGTCTCCCCCGCGCGGCCGGCCCGCTGCCATAATCGGCCCCCTCGCGGCCATCGGGCCGCTGCGACCTCCAGGAGTTCCGCGATGCGCTTCCCCTCGAGCAGCACCCTCGCCGCCGTCCTCGCCGCAGGCCTCGCGTTCGCCGCGCCGGCCTCGGCCGCCGACAAGGTCAAGGTCGGCTTCGTGTCCACCCTGTCCGGCCCCTCCGCCGCGCTCGGCGTCGACATCCGCGACGCCTTCCTGCTCGCGGTGAAGCTGAACGGCGGCAAGCTCGGCGGCCTGCCGGCCGACGTGCTGGTGGCCGACGACCAGTTCAAGCCCGACGTCGCCAAGCAGCTGTTCGAGAAGAACATCAAGCGCGACAAGGTCGACTTCATGACCGGCGTGGTGTTCTCGAACATCATGCTGGCCGCGGTGCCCGAGGCCTTCGAGAGCAAGACCTTCTACGTCTCGCCGAACGCCGCGCCCTCGCCGCTCGCCGGCAAGGAGTGCAACCCGTACTTCTTCGCGGTCTCCTGGCCCAACGACGCCTACCACGAGGCGGCCGGCCAGCACGCGACGCAGAAGGGGTTCAAGCGTGTCTACCTGATCGCGCCGAACTACCAGGCCGGCAAGGACTCGCTGGCGGGCTTCAAGCGCTACTTCAAGGGCCAGGTCGCCGGCGAGGTCTACACCAAGCTCGGCCAGCTCGACTACTCGGCCGAGCTCGCCGAGGTCCGCGCCGCCAAGCCCGACGCGGTCTACACCTTCCTGCCCGGCGGCATGGGCATCAACTTCATCAAGCAGTTCGTCGGTGCCGGCCTGTCGAAGGACATGACCCTGCTGCAGCCGGGCTTCGGCGCGGACCAGGACATCATCCGCTCGGTGGGCGACGCGATGCTCGGCACCTTCGACACCGCCCACTGGGCGCTCGAGCTGCCGAACGCGGCGAACAAGCGGTTCGTCGCCGAGTTCGAGAAGGAGTACAAGCGCCTGCCCAGCGTCTACGCGTCGCAGGGCTACGACGCGGCGATGCTGATCGACGCGGCGGTGCGCGACGTGAAGGGCAAGCTCGACGACAAGGAGGCCGTGCGCCGCGCGCTGAAGGCCGCGAAGTTCCAGTCGGTGCGGGGCGACTTCAAGTTCAACACCAACCAGTACCCGATCCAGAACTACTACCTGCGCGTGGTGGGCAAGGACGGGCAGGGCCGGCTGGTGAACAAGGTGCTGGGCGAGCCGATCTTCAAGAACCACGGTGACGCGTACGTGCAGGACTGCCAGATGAAGTGACGGGGGGGTCATGTCCGGTCTCCTCCTCCTGGAACAGTCGCTCAACGGCCTGCAGTTCGGCCTGATGCTGTTCCTGCTCGCCGCCGGCCTCACGCTGGTGTTCGGGATCATGGACATGATCAACCTCGCGCACGGCTCGCTGTACATGGTGGGCGCGTTCCTCGCCGCGTGGTTCGTTCAGCTCACCGGCTCGTTCGTCGTGGGCGTGCTGCTCGCCGTGCCCGCCACCGCGGTCTTCGGGATGGCGCTCGAGTCCACGCTGCTGCGCTCGCTCTACGCGCGCGACCACCTGTCGCAGGTGCTCGCCACCTTCGCGCTGATCCTGATCATCAACGAGGGCGTGCGGATGATCTGGGGCGGGGACCTGCCGCTGTCGGCGCCCCCCGCGCTGTCGGGCCCGGTCGAGCTGCTGCCGGGCCTCTACTACCCGGCCTACCGGCTGCTGATCATCGCGGTGGGCCTCGCGCTCGCGATCGTGCTCTACCTGCTGGTCACGAAGACGCGGATGGGCGCGCTGGTGCGCGCCGGCGCGTCGAACCGCGAGATGGCGCGTGCGATGGGCGTGAACATCGAGCGGCTCTTCACCGCGGTCTTCGGCATCGGCGCGGCGCTGTGCGCGGTGGCTGGCGCGATGCTCGGGCCGCTGCTGGCGGTGCAGGTCGGCATGGGCGAGAGCATCCTGATCCTCGCCTTCGTCGTGATCGTGATCGGCGGCATCGGCTCGATCCGCGGCGCGCTGGTCGGCTCGCTGCTGGTGGGCTTCGTCGACACCGCCGGCCGGACCGTGCTGCCGCACCTGTTCCGCGAGTTCCTGCCGCCGCAGTTCGCGAGTGCCGCGGGGCCCGCGGTCGCGTCGATCGTGGTCTACGTGCTGATGGCGGTGGTGCTGTTCGTGCGGCCGCAGGGCCTCTTCCCGGCGCGCGGGTGAACGACGTGTCCGGTCCGTCCTCGCCCGTGCCGCCGTCGAACGTCCCCGCCGCCGCGCCGCGCGCCGCCGCCGCGTCCACTGCCGCGCTCGTCGTCCTCGCGATCGTCGCCGTCGCCTTTCCCTTCGTGATGAAGGCGATGGACGCCGAGTTCTACGTCAGCGTGGCGAGCCGCGTCATGATCTATGCGATCGCGGCCACCTCGCTCAACCTGGTGCTGGGCTTCGGCGGCCTGGTGTCCTTCGGCCACGCCGCCTTCCTCGGCATCGGCGCCTACGCGGTCGGCATCCTGATCACCGAAGGCGTGCCCAGCGGCTGGATCGGCTTCCCGGTGGCGATGGGCGTGGCTGCGCTGGCGGCGACCGCCATCGGCTGGGTGTCGCTGCGCACGCGCGGCGTCTACTTCATCATGATCACGCTGGCCTTCGCGCAGATGCTGTTCTACCTGGTGAACAGCGTGAAGGCCTACGGCGGCGACGAGGGCCTGAACATCAAGGTCCGCTCGGCCTTCGGCTTCGGACTGAACCTCAAGGACGACGCGACGTTCTATTTCGTCGTGCTCGGCTGCCTCGCGGCCACGCTGCTCCTCGTGCACCGCATCGTCGGCTCGCGCTTCGGCCGCATCGTGCTCGCGATGCGCGACGACGACGCCCGCGCCGAGGCGATCGGCGTGCCCACCTTCCGCTACAAGCTCGTGCTGTTCGTGATCGCGGCGGCGCTGGGCGGCCTGGCCGGCGCGCTGATGGTCAACCAGCAGAACTACGTGAACCCGAACGTGCTGCACTGGACGCAGTCGGGCACGCTGATGGTGATGGTGATCCTGGGCGGCGTCGGCACGCTGTGGGGTGGCGTGCTGGGCGCGGCCGTGCTCCTGGTGCTGGAGGAGGTCGTCTCGGCCTACACCGTGCACTGGCAGTTCTGGGTCGGCTGGGTGCTGCTCGCCATCGTGCTCTATGCGCCCAAGGGCCTGGTGGGCCTGATCCGGCGCGCGGCCGGGGGTGGGAAGTGAGCGCGCCGCTGCTCGACGTGCGCGGGCTGCGCAAGCGCTTCGGCGGCGTGGTCGCCACCGACGACGTCACGCTCGAGGTCCGCGAGGGCGAGGTCCACGCGCTGATCGGCCCGAACGGCGCCGGCAAGACCAGCCTGATCGCGCAGCTCTCCGGCAGCCTGCTGCCGGACTCCGGCGAGATCCGCTTCGCCGGCGCCGACGTCACGCGGATGCCGCAGCACGCGCGGGTGAAGCTCGGGCTGGTCCGCTCGTTCCAGATCACGCGGCTGTTCCGCGGCTTCACGGCGCTGGAGAACCTCTCGATCGGCGTGCAGGCGCGCGACGGCCGCAACCTGTCGTTCTGGCGGCCGGTGGCCGGCGAGCGCGCGCTGGTCGACGAGGCGCGCGCGCTGCTCGACGAGATCGGGCTGGGCGCGCGCGGCGACGTGTCGGCCGCGGTGCTCTCGCACGGCGAGCAGCGGGCGCTCGAGGTGGGGCTGGCGCTCGCCACGCGGCCGAAGCTGCTGCTGCTCGACGAGCCGATGGCCGGCACCGGGCCCGAGGAGTCGGCGCGGATGGTCGAGCTGATCGAGCGCGTGCGCACGAAGGCGACGGTGCTGCTGGTGGAGCACGACGTCGACGCGGTGTTCCGCCTCGCCGACCGCGTGTCGGTGCTGGTCAACGGCCGCGTGATCGCGTCGGGCGAGCCGGAGGCGGTGCGTCACGATCCGGAGGTGATCTCGGCCTATCTCGGCGACGAGGCCATGGAATGAGCGCGCCGCTGCTGGCCGTCCAGGGCCTGGAGACCGCCTACGGCGCGAGCCAGGTGCTCTTCGGCGTGGACCTCGAGGTGAAGCCCGGCGAGGTCGTCGGCCTGCTCGGCCGCAACGGCATGGGCAAGACGACGCTGGTGAAGTCGGTGATCGGGCTGGTGAAGGCCCGTGCCGGTCGCGTCGCGGTCGACGGCGCCGAGGTCCGCGGCCAGCCCGCCGACCGGATCGCGCGCCTGGGTATCGCGCTGGTGCCCGAGGGCCGGCAGGTCTTCCCGAACCTGTCGGTGGACGAGCACCTCACCGCCTTCGCCGCGCGCCGCGGCGGCGAGGCGCGCGGCGAGCCCTGGGACGCGGCCCGCGTCTACCGGCTCTTTCCGCGGCTCGCGGAACGGCGCGACAACCTCGGCAACCAGCTCTCGGGCGGCGAGCAGCAGATGCTCGCGATCGGCCGCGCGCTGGTCACCAACCCGCGGCTGCTGATCCTCGACGAGGCCACCGAAGGCCTCGCGCCGCTGATCCGCGAGGAGATCTGGCGTTGCCTCGCCGAGCTGCGCGAGGCCGGCCAGACCATCCTCGTGATCGACAAGTACGTGAACCGGCTGGTGCGGCTCGCCGACCGGCACGTGGTCCTCGAGCGCGGCCGCGTCGCCTGGCGCGGCACGTCGGCCGAACTCGACGCCGACCGCACGGTCTGGCACCGCTACCTCGGGGTCTGAGCCCGCGTTCGCGCGTCCCGCCGCCACGTCCCCGCGCTGCAGCCGAACTCCGCGCGGAACCAGTGCGCGAACGCGCTGGCTCCCGAGAAGCCCAGCAGCGGCGCGATCTCCGCGCCGCCGCGGTCGCTGTCCAGCAGCTGCCGCACCGCGAACTCGCGCCGCACCGCGCGCATCAGCCCGCTGAAGGTCTCGCCCTCGGCCTGCAGCCGCCGGTGCACGGTGCGCCGGTCCACGCCCAGGTGCTGCGCCACCATCTCGACCGTGCAGCGCCCGCCCGGCAGCAGCGCGACGATCAGCCGCCGCACCGCCTGCACCGCGTCCTGCGGCGCGACCGCGAGCGAGCGCTCGAGGAAGGCGCGGGCGAAGTCGGCCATCGCCGGGTCGGTGCGCGGCAGCTGCGCGCGCAGGTCGCGCTCGTCGCAGACGATGCCGTTGAAGCCGGCGTCGAAGTCCACCTTCACGCCGAAGAGCGCGCGGTGCCCGCTCGCGTCGCGCGGCGGCCGGTGCTCGAAGCCCACGCCGCGCGGTGTCCAGCCCGGTCCCAGCACGTCGCGCAGCACGCGGAACATCACGCCCACCGCCAGCTCGATCGACTGCCGGGCCGAGCCCGGCCGGTCGAGCAGCACGTCCTCGGCGATCACCACCCGCCCCGAGCGCACCTCGATCCGCGTGACCAGCGAGGTGTTCAGCAGGTTCAGGTAGCGCACCAGTGTCTCCAGCGCCTGCAGACCGGTCGGCTCCTGCCGCAGCACCAGGCCCAGCGGCCCGAGGTTCGACAGGTGGCGGGTGCTCGCCATCCGCAGCCCGAAGTCCTCCACGCCCGACTCGGCCGCACAGGTCTCGAGCAGCCGCGCCACCGCGTCGGCCGAGATCCGCGTCTCCGGATCGTCGAGGCAGCGCCGGGGCAGACCGACGCGCCGCATCGCGGCCAGCGGGTCGAGGCCGACCGCGCGGGCGAGCTCGGGAAAGCCGCGCAGGCTGGCGGAGCGGACGATCTGGCGGGCGGCGCGCATGTCCCGATTCAACAATCCTGCGTCCCGGTTCGTCAATCGTCGGCGGGCGGCACGCCGTAAGGTGCCGACATGCCGAGCGCCCGGCCCGAGGCGCCGCAGCCCGGGCGGCCCGGTCCCCGACCGACGGACCGCCCCACGATCGAGGAGACCCCATGACGCCCCTGCGCACCCGCCGCCACCTGCTCGCCGCCTGCGCCGCCGCCACCGCCGCGCTCGCCGGCCTCGCCCCCGCCCCGGCCGCTGCCTGGACCGACAAGCCGGTCCGCCTCGTCGTGCCCGCGCCCGCCGGCGGCACGATGGACGTGGTCGCCCGCGTGCTCGCCGAGCAGCTGTCGGCCGACCTCGGCCAGCCGGTGATCGTCGACAACAAACCGGGCGGCGGCGGCGTGATCGGCATCCAGGCGCTGCTGCAGGCACCGGCCGACGGCCAGACGCTGATGGTCACCGCCTCGAACGTGCTGACCGAGATCCCGCACGTCATCAGGACCCCGTACGACGCGCTGAAGGACGTCCGCCCCATCGCCGCGATCGCGCGCTCGACGATGGTGCTGGTCGGCGCGCCGGGCTTCGCGCCGGCGGACCTGAAGGCGGTGATCGAGAACGCCAGGGCGAACAAGGGCCTGAGCTTCGCCTCCTACAGCACCGGCACGGCGTCGCACTACGCCGGGATGATCCTCGCGCAGAAGGCCGGCATCGAGCTGACCCACGTGCCGTTCCAGGGCTCGCCGCCGGCGCTGCAGCAGGTGATGGGCGGGCACATCCCGATCATGTTCGACGGCATGGCCACCTCGCTGCCGCTGGTGAGGGGCGACAAGATCAAGGCCTACGCGGTCGCCTCCAGGGCCCGCTCGCCCTACCTGCCGAACGTGCCGACCTTCACCGAGCTCGGATATCCCGAGATGGACTTCAGCAACTGGATCGGCGTGGTGTCGTCGGCGCAGCTGCCCGGCGCGCTCGCCGAGAAGATCAATGCCGCGGTGCTCAAGGCCGCGGCGGCGCCGAAGCTGCGCGACCGGCTGACCGCTGCCGGCTTCGAGGTCGGCATCACCCTGTCCTCCGACGCCCTCGCGCAGGCGGTGCGCGCCGAGTCCGATCGCAACGCCGCGATCGTGAAGGCCTCTGACATCAAGCTCTGACCGGGGGGCCGACATGGCTGCCGTGATCTCCAGGATGCAGGTCTCGCCGCTCACCTGCGCGATCGGCGCGGAAGTGAGCGGGGTCCACCTCGGCGAGGCCTCGCGCTCGGCCGACGCGATGGCCGAGCTGCGCGCGCTGCTGCTCGAGCACCGCGTGCTGTTCTTCCGCGACCAGGCCATCACCCGCGCCGAGCACGTCGCCTTCGCGCGCTGGTTCGGCGAGCTCGAGGACCATCCGGTCGCCGGCAGCGACCCGGAGCATCCGGGCCTGGTGCGGATCTACAAGTCGCCCGACGTGCCGAACGACCGCTACGAGAACAGCTGGCACACCGACGCCACCTGGCGCGAGAACCCGCCCTTCGGCTGCGTGCTCCGCTGCGTCGAGTGCCCGCCGGTGGGCGGCGACACGATGTGGGCGAACATGGTGCTGGCGTACGAGAGGCTGCCCGACGAGGTGAAGGCGAAGATCGCCGGCCTGCGTGCGCGGCACAGCATCGAGGCCACCTTCGGCGCGGCGATGCCGATCGAGAAGCGCCTCGCGCTGAAGGCGCAGTACCCCGACGCCGAGCACCCGGTGGTGCGCACCCATCCCGAGACCGGCGAGAAGGTGCTGTTCGTGAACGGCTTCACCACGCACTTCACCAACTACCACACGC
Source organism: Burkholderiales bacterium (assembly GCA_037137595.1). GTDB lineage: Bacteria > Pseudomonadota > Gammaproteobacteria > Burkholderiales > Burkholderiaceae_E > UBA4615. The sequence goes on from JBAXJZ010000003.1 coordinate 15,828, forward strand.
CGGCGAACGTGCGCGTCGGCCAGGACTTCACGCACGGCGGCGCGCAGCTGCTGCAGACCCTGCAGATGCAGGCCTTCGTGCCCGAATACCAGGTGCGCTGGCGCTGGTCGCCGAACGCGGTGGCGATGTGGGACAACCGCAGCACGCAGCACTACGCGGTGATGGACTACCCGCCGTGCCACCGCAGGATGGAGCGCGCCGGCATCAAGGGCGACCGCCCGTACTGAGCGCCGAGAGACCCGAATGCACCGCCCGTCGCAGGCCGATCCCTTCCCGACGCCGCGACCCGATCACCGCCCGGCGCGCCCCGCGCGCACCACCCAGCCAGGAGCCCAGCCATGAACTTCCTCGACGGCCACCTCTACCCCGAGAACCAGGACCCGCTCGTCATCACCGCCGCGCCCTACGGCCCCGAGTGGATGCCCTCCGACTTCCCCGAGGACATCCCGGTGACCATGGAGGAGCAGGTGCGCAAGGCGGTGGACTGCTACGAGGCCGGCGCCACCGTGCTGCACCTGCACGTGCGCGAGCTCGACGGCCGCGGCAGCAAGCGGCTCTCGAAGTTCAACGAGCTGATCGCCGGCGTGCGCGCCGCGGTGCCCGACATGGTGATCCAGGTCGGCGGCTCGATCTCGTTCGCGCCCGAGACCGACGGCGCGGCCGCCAAGTGGCTGTCCGACGACACGCGGCACATGCTCGCCGAGCTCGACCCCAAGCCCGACCAGGTCACGGTCACAGTGAACACCGTGCAGATGAACGTGCTCGAGCACATGGACGACGCCGACATCGCCGGCACCACGCTCGCCACGCCCGAGGGCTACCGCGCCTACCGCGAGATGGTCGTGCCCTCGAACCCGGACTGGGTCGAGGAGCACATCCGGCGCCTGAACGCCGCGCGGATCCAGAGCGCCTTCCAGTTCTACAACCTGAACAGCTTCGAGACGGTGGAGCGGCTGATGCGCCGCGGCGTCTACACCGGCCCGCTGGTGCTGAACTGGGTGGCGATCAGCGGCGGCATGGACGCGCCCAACGTCTACAACCTCGCGAACTTTCTGCGCGCGCTGCCCGACGGCGCGATGGTCACCGTCGAGAGCTCGATGCGCAACGTGCTGCCGATCAACATGATCGGCATCGCGATGGGGCTGCACGTGCGCTGCGGCATCGAGGACAACCTCTGGACGCAGGACCGCAGCGCCAAGATGAGCACCGTCGAGCAGATCCGGCAGCTCGTGCGGATCTCGAAGGAGTTCGGCCGGCCGATCGCCACCGGTCGCCAGGCGAAGGCGATCCTGAAGATCGGCACCTGGTACGACAGCGTCGACGCGTCGCTCGCGGCCAACGGTTTCGCGCCGAACCGCAACGGCGGCAACCAGGGCTTCCTGCGCAAGTCCGACCCGCGGCTCGCCGCCGCTGCGCGCAGGGCCGCCTGAGCCGCGCGCGGAGGGAGCGAGGCATGGCACGCGCGATCCGATTCGACCGCACCGGCGGTCCCGAGGTGCTGCGGCTCGAGACCGTCGAGGTCGGCGAACCCGGCCCCGGGCAGGCCCGGGTCCGCCACCGCTACGTGGCGGTGAACTTCATCGACGTCTACTTCCGCACCGGCCGCTATCCGCTCGCGCTGCCCAACGGCCTGGGCAGCGACGCGGTGGGCGTCGTCGAGGCGGTGGGTCCCGGCGTGACCGAGGTGAAGCCCGGTGACCGCGTGGGCTACCTGCTCGGCCCGCAGGGCGCGTACTCGGACGTGCGGGTGATGCCGGTCGAGCCGCTGATCCCGCTGCCCGACGGCGTCGACGACCGGACCGCGTCGGCGCTGATGATGAAGGGCCTGACCGCGCAGTACCTGTTCCGGCAGGTGTATCCGCTGCACGGCGGCGAGACCCTCCTCTACCACGCGGCCGCCGGCGGCGTGGGGCTGGTCGCCTGCCAGTGGGCGCGCGCGATCGGCGTGACGATGATCGGCACCGCCTCGACCGAGGAGAAGGCCGCGATCGCGCGCGAGCACGGCTGCACCCACACGATCGTCACAGGCGGCATGACGCCCGAGCAGCTCGCCGAGCTCATCCCGCGGCGCGTGCGCGAGCTCACCGACGGCCGCGGCGTGCCGGTCGTCTACGACTCGGTGGGCCGCGACACGCTGATGGCCTCGCTCGGCAGCCTGCAGGTGCGCGGCTCGCTGGTGAGCAACGGCACGAGCTCGGGCCCGGTGAACATCGACACCGCCTGGCTCGCCGCCAAGGGCTCGCTCTGGGTCACGCGCCCGGCGATGGTCCACTACGCGACGCCGCGCGCGAAGATGCTGGAGATGGCGGCGGAGCTCTTCGACCACGTGACGGCCGGACGGATCCGCGGCGAGCCGCGTCAGACCTTCGCGCTGGCGGACGCGGCCGACGCACACCGCGCGCTGGAAGGGCGCAAGACCACCGGCGCGACCGTGCTGGTGCCCTGAACCGGACCCGCCTCCCGCTCACCGGCCGTCGAACTCGCCGGCGTCGATCCGCGCCTCGAGCGCCCGCTCGGACGCGTGGCTGTCGGCGTCGGCCGCGACGATCGCCGCGACCAGCACGTCCGCCGCGGACGGCAGCGTGCGGCCCGACAGCCGCATCACGCCGAAGCCCTGGCTCGGCGTGGCGCCGGTCACCCGCAGCGGCACCAGCCGACCCGCGATCAGGTCGTCCGCCACCATCGAGGCCGACGCGAGCATCAGCAGGTCCGAGCCGGCGGCCACCGCGCGCATCATGCTGACCGATTCGCAGGCGAAGGCCGGCATCGCGCCGGACTCCTCGCCGCCGCGCGCCCGCAGCAGCGCGTCGGCCAGACGCGGCAGCAGGCGGGTCGGTCCGATCATCGGCGCGCGCAGCGCTTCGTCGATCGGGATCGCGTCGCGGGCGGCCAGCGGATGCCCCGCCCGGGCGAAGAACCGCCCCTGGCGGACGGTCAGCGGCTCGACGACCAGCCCGTCCAGGTCCGGACCGGCCGGCAGGCTGCCGACCAGGAGGTCGATGGCGCCCACCCGCAGCCGCCCGAGCAGGTCGGACCCGCTGTCGTTGACGACACGCATCGTGACGCCGGCGTGTCGGGCGACGAAACCGGCGATCGCCCGTTCCACGAAGATCGCCGACACGTAGGTGCCTGCGCCGAGCACGAGGCTGCCCGACGCGGCGCCCCGCATCAGCGCCACCTCGCGTTCGAGCGCGTCCGCGCCCTGGAGCACCTCCTGCGCGTGCTCGAGGAACACCCGGCCCAGGTCGGTCAGCTCGACGCGGGACTTCCCGCGGTCGAACAGCACGATGCCGACGCGCCGCTCGAGCATCTGGATGCTCCGCGACAGCGCGGGTTGCGACAGGTGCAGCGCCCGCGCGGCCCGCGCGAAGTTGCCTTCCTCCGCGAGCGCGCGCGCATGCCGAAGTTGCCGCAGGTCGAAGTCCATGCGCCGAAGGTATCAAACCGATGAGTCGAATCGATTGGACCCGACGGAACCACGTCGAGACAATCGGCAACACAACGCGACCCCCCTCCCGGGAATGGCCGTCCGGCCACCGGGGGCGAGGAAGTTCCCACCCCGTGGGGACGCCGGCCGCGGCTCTTCAGGAGGATCCATGACCCGACACCGTTCGCCGCTCCTTGCGATCGCGGCTGCCGCGTTCGCGACGCTGCTGTCCGCCCTCAGCCCGCCTGCCGAGGCGCAGACCCCCGCCCGCAAGCCCAACATCCTCGTGATCTGGGGCGACGACATCGGGCAGTTCAACATCAGCGCCTACAACAACGGGATGATGGGCTACCGCACGCCCAACATCGACCGCATCGGCAAGGAAGGCGCGATGTTCACCGACTGGTACGGGCAGCAGAGCTGCACCGCCGGTCGCGCCGCCTTCGTGACCGGGCAGTCGCCGATCCGCACCGGCCTCACCAAGGTCGGCCTGCCGGGCGCGCCCGAGGGCATGAAGAAGGAGGACCCGACGGTCGCGACCGTGCTGCGCGCGCAGGGCTACCTGACCGGCCAGTTCGGCAAGAACCACCTCGGCGACCGCGACGACATGCTGCCGACGGCGCACGGCTTCGACGAGTTCTTCGGCAACCTCTACCACCTGAACGCCGAGGAGGAGCCGGAGAACCCCGACTATCCGAAGGACCCGGCGTTCAAGAAGCAGTTCGGCCCGCGGGGCGTGATCCACAGCTTCGCCGACGGTCGCATCACCGACACCGGGCCGCTGACCCGCAAGCGGATGGAGACGATCGACGAGGAGGTCACCGCGAAGGCGCTCGACTTCATGGAGCGCGCGAAGAAGGCCGACAAGCCGTTCTTCATGTGGTGGAACTCGACCCGGATGCACATCTTCACGCACCTGAAGGAGTCGTCGAAGGGCAAGACCGGACTCGGCGTCTACGCCGACGGCATGGTCGAGCACGACGGGCACGTCGGGCAGGTCCTCGCGAAGCTGAAGGAGCTCGGCCTCGACGAGAACACCATCGTCATGTACTCGACCGACAACGGCGCCGAGACCTTCACCTGGCCCGACGGCGGCACGACGATGTTCCGCGGCGAGAAGAACACCCAGTGGGAGGGCGGCTTCCGCGTCCCGACCCTGATCCGCTGGCCCGGCGTGATCAAGCCCGGCACGGTGATCAACGACATCGCCGCCCACGAGGACATGCTGCCGACGCTGGCCGCCGCCGCCGGCGACCGCACCGTGGTCGAGGACCTGAAGAAGGGTCGCCGGATGGGCTCGATGACCTACAAGGTCCACCTCGACGGCTACGACCTCGGCCCGGCGCTGCGCGGCCAGGCCGCGTGGCCACGCAAGGAGTTCATCTACTGGACCGACGACGGCAGCGTCGCGGCCCTGCGCTACGACAACTGGAAGATCACCTTCCTGAAGCAGGAAGCCGAGGGGATGAACGTCTGGCTGCGGCCGTTCACGCCGCTGCGCGCGCCGATGATCACGAACCTGCGGATGGACCCGTTCGAGCGCGCCGAGTCGGAGCACGCGATCGGCTACCAGCGCTGGTACCTCGACCGGATGTTCCTGATCGCGCCGGCCGGGGCCTACGTCGGCCGGTGGCTGCAGAGCTTCAAGGAATTCCCGCCGCGCCAGAAGCCGGGCAGCTTCAACCTGGACCGGGTGATGGAAGCGGTGATGAAGCCGCAGCGGAACTGATGGGCGAGCCGGCGTCGTCCCGGGCTGCGTCGACGGCCGGGCCGGCGTCGGCGGTCCGGCGCGGGCTGCTCGCGCTGGCCGCCGCCGCGCCGCTCGGCGCGGTGCACGCCCAGCCCGCGACGGACCCGCTGCCCTCGTGGCACGACGGACCCGCGAAGGCACGGATCCTCGCCTTCGTCGACGCGGTCTCGAAGGAGGGCGGTCCCGACTTCGTGCAAGCGTCCGAGCGCGTCGCGGTCTTCGACAACGACGGCACGCTCTGGGCCGAGCAGCCGGTCTACGTGCAGGCCTTCTTCATCGCGGACCGGATCCGCGCGATGGCGCCCTCCCGGCCCGAGTGGAAGACGAAGGAGCCCTACGCGTCGGTGCTCCGCGGCGACCTGCGCGGGCTGGCCGCGTCCGGCGAGACAGGGCTCGCGCAACTGGTGATGGCGACCCATGCCGGCATGACGGCCGAGCGGTTCACCCGGACCGTCGAGGACTGGCTCGCCACCGCGCGCCATCCGAAGACCGGTCGGCCGTTCACCGAGATGGTCTACGCGCCGATGCTGGAGGTGCTTGCGCTGCTGCGCGGCGCGGGCTTCTCGAACTGGATCGTCTCCGGCGGCGGCATCGAGTTCATGCGGCCCTGGACCGAGCGGGTCTACGGCATCCCGCCCGAGCGCGTGATCGGCAGCAGCGTGCGGACCCGCTTCGAGCTTCGCGACGGTGTGCCGACCCTGGTCAGGCTGCCCGAGATCGACTTCGTCGACGACAAGGCGGGCAAGCCGGTGGGCATCCATCGGCACATCGGCCGCCGGCCGATCGCCGCGTTCGGCAATTCGGACGGCGACCTGCAGATGCTGCAGTGGACGGCGGCCGGCGCGGGGCCGCGGCTCGCGGCGATCGTGCGCCACACCGACGGCGAGCGCGAATGGGCCTACGATCGCGCCTCGAAGGTCGGCCGTCTCGATCGCGCGCTCGACGAGGCGGGCGGGCGCGGCTGGACGGTGATCGACATGAAGCGCGACTGGCGGCGGGTGTTCGCGTTCGAGCCGCGCTGACCGACGACCCGGCGGTCAGCGCGCCGCCCGCGCCCCGTCCAACCTGGGGGCCACCGCCTTCAGCGCCGCCGCGAGCGAGGCCGCCGCCGGCGTGGGCCGGCCGCGCCGGCGCCGCGTGATCCCCACCGCCCGGGCCCACTGCGGCGCGGCCACCGGCACCGGCCGCAGCAACCCCGCACGCTCCTCCCAGTGGATCAGCTCGCGGGGCAGGAAGCTGAGGTGCCGGCCCTGCAGCACGACCGTCTTCATCATCACCGCCGAGGTCGTCTCGATCTCGGCGTCGATCGGCTTGAGCCCCGCCTGCAGGAAGAGCTCGTCGAGCGCGCGGCGCTCCAGCTCGTGCCGACGCGCGAGTACCCAGCGCTGGCCGGCGAGCTCGGCCGGTTTCACGCTGCGGCGCGCCGCGAGCGGATGGTCGGCGTGGGCGACCACCACCGCGGTATCGGTGTGCAGCGCCTCGTGCTGCAGCTCGGGATCGGACGCGGTGCGCGGCACCGAGGACAGCGCGAAGTCCACCTCGCCGCGGCGGACCATCGGCATCAGCGCCTCGTTCAGGCCGTAGAGCACGGTGACCCGCAGTCCCGGCTCGGAGGCGTGCAGCGCCTCCAGCGCCAGCGGCAGCAGCCGCGTCGCCTCCGACGGACCGCAGCCCACCACCACGCGGCCGCGGTGCGCGCCGCGGATCGCGTCGATCTCGTCGGCGGCGGCCCGCAGCTCGGCCTCGATCGTGCGGTGGCGCGCCACCAGCGTCTCGCCGGCCTCGGTCGGGGCGACCCCGTGGCGCCCGCGTTCCAGCACCGCGACGCCCAGCGTGCGCTCGAGCTCGCGGATCGATTTCGACAGCGCGGGCTGCGTGAGCCCCAGTTCCGCGGCGGCGGCGGTGAGGCTGCCGCAGCGGACGGCGACGGCGAGGTGCGCGAGGCGGCGGGGGTCGAGGTCGGTTCGCATCCCCAATACATAACCCGGAGGCATGTCCATGGCAACGCCGTTCATGCACCGCAGAATTGACCGCTCGTTAAGATCGGCGCGCTCCCGTCGCGGCCCGGCCGCCGCGCGGCCACCGAAGGAGACCGTGCATGAACCCGTCCGCGCTCGTCGAACCCGACCGCGTCCATCGCAGCGTCTACACCGACCCCGCCCTCTTCGAGCTGGAGATGGAGCACATCTGGGAGAAGACCTGGGTGTACTGCGGGCACGAGTCGCAGGTGCCGAACGTCGGCGACTACTGGACCCTGCAGATCGGCCGCCAGCCGATGGTGATGGTCCGCGACCAGGACCGCTCGGTCCGCGTGCTGCACAACCGATGCCCGCACCGCGGCGTGGAGCTGTGCGGCAACCAGAAGGGCAACACGGGCCGCGCCTTCGTCTGCTCCTACCACGCGTGGACCTTCCACCTCGACGGCCGCGTGCGCGCGATCCCGCTGATGAAGGGCTACGACGGTACCCGGCTCACCGTGGACAGCCCCGAGGCCAGCATGAAGCCGGCCGCGCGCGTCGAAAGCTACCGCGGGTTCGTGTTCGCGAGCCTGTCGGCCGAGGGGCCGTCGCTGCTCGAGTTCCTGGGTGACGCGAAGGTGGCCTTCGACGACATGTGCGACCGCTCGCCGGTGGGCGAGGTCGAGGCCGTGCCGGTCTGTCACCGCGTGGTCCAGCACTCGAACTGGAAGTTCTTCATGGAGAACCAGCTCGACGCGCTGCATCCCTCGGTGACCCACCAGAGCACCGGCGTGCCGGCGCGCCGCGTCGAGACCCGGGTGAAGGCCGAGAAGGGCTCGGCGCCGCTCTTCTTCCACTACCTGTCCACCTTCGCGTCGAGCTTCGACCAGTGGGACTCGGTGCAGACGGTGAACTTCCCCAAGGGCCACGGGATCCTGAAGGGCTACATGGGCCTGCGCCCGACCGACCCGGACACCCTCGAGCACGAGGCGCTGCTGAAGCAGGCCTACGGCGAGGAGAAGACCGAGGAGTACCTGTCGCGCAGCATCCACCACGTGCTGATCTACCCGTACCTGTCGGTGCAGTCGCCGCTGCAGCAGCTGCGCTGCCTGCGGCCGATGGCGGCGAACAGGACGCTGTCGGAGATCTGGCACTTCCGCCTGAAGGGCGTGCCCGAGGCGATCTACCGCCGCTCGCTCTGGTACTTCAACCTGGTGAACTCGCCGGCCACGATGATCAACGCCGACGACCTGGAGAACTGGACGAAGGGCCAGTGGGGCCTGGAGTCGTCGAAGGGCGGCGACTGGGTGAGCTTCCACCGCAACCACGGCGGCGACACCGTGCGCGACGGCGTCATCTATTCGAACAACGGCACGTCCGAGGCGGTCATGCGCAGCCAGTTCCGCGCGTGGGCCGAGTACATGGCGCCGGCCGCCACGCAGACGGTCAAGGCCTGAGGGGAGCGACGCGATGAGCAACCAGGTGAGCAAGGCGCTGGGCACCGGCGTGGTGATCGAGGCCGTCGAGTCGATGACCGGCGCGGAGTCGATCGCGCCCGACCACATGGGCCGCGGCACGCGGCCGTCCACCCAGTACGTGCCCGACGTCGCGCACGTGTCGGCGGCGCTGCAGCGCGAGGTGGAGACCTTCCTGTTCCGCCAGGCCGCGCTGCTCGACGCCAAGCGCTGGCAGGAGTGGACCGAGCTGTTCGCCGACGACGGCGTCTACTGGATGCCGGTGACGCCCGAGCAGACCGACTGGCTGGGCGAGCCGTCGATCTTCGCCGAGGACCGGCTGCTGATGGAGGTCCGGATGGGCCGCCTCACGCACCCGAACGCCTGGTCGCAGGCGGCGGCCTGGGGCACGAACCACCTCGTGGGCAACGTCGTGATCGAGGCGGCCGACGGCGACACGGTCCGCGTCTATTCGCGCTTCCAGATGATGGAGCTGCGGCGCGACGCGGTGCGGCACTTCGGCGGGTCGTACCGCCACACGCTGAAGCGCGGCGCGAACGGGTCGTTCTCGATCCAGCTGCAGCGCGTGGACATGATGAACGGGCAGGCGGCCTACGATTACGTGCTGCAGGCGTGGGTGTGATCGCGGTGGAATAAGGCGGCTGCACCCCCCGTATTCCACTGCGCCCGCCCCGAGCCCGGGAGTGGGTCGTCACGGCCGCGCCGACGGCGCGGTGGAATAAGGCGGGCGGACCCCCCGTATTCCACGGCGCCCGATCCGCGGGCGGGACGCGCCCGTCGCGGCGAAGCCCTCGCGGCACGATCCCGTTCGGCGCGGGCTCGACCCGGCGCGCGGATCGGGCACGTCGCCGGTCCGGGGAGAAGCGCGGTCGAACCCCCCGTATTCCACCGGGCCGATGTGCGCGCCCAAGCGGCCATCGCATCCAGGCCCCGGCCGCGGTGGAATAAGGCCGCTCCACCCCCCGTATTCCACCGGCGTCCACCTCCTGCGTCGCCGGTCCGGATCCCGCCGCGATGGGCCGCGACGGTGCCGACGGTTCTGCGATCCGCCACGAAGCCCTCCATCGCGCGGCCTCCGAGGGGGTTCCCGCAGGCTCCGCGACCCTTGCGACGGACGGTCCGCACGCCCGACGGACGGGCCCGGCGGCGCGCGGAGCCGCCCCTACCATGCGTATCTGCCGCCCCGGACGAGCCGGGGCGCCCCCCGATCCGTCCGCATCGCGGAGCTGCCATGCCGCTGCAACTCGACTTCTTCGAACCCGCCTCGAGCGGCCAGGACCCGGACCGGATGATCCGGCTCCGGGGCTTCCTCGAACGGACGCTCCACCTCGCCGAGCGCCAGGTGCTGCCGCTGCTGCCGATCCGCGACCGCGTCGTGGTCGCCGTCGGCGTCGACCCCGCACGCACCATCCGCGAGACGGGCATCGGCGCTCGCGCCTGGGCCGCGGACCGCATCGACGTCTGGATCGACCCGGCGCATCCGTGGGTCGACGCGGCCGGCGAGGAGGAGCTGATCGCGATGCTCGCGCACGAGCTGCACCACTGCGCGCGCTGGACGAAGCCCGGCTACGGCACGACGCTCGGCGAGACGCTGGTGAGCGAAGGCCTGGCCTGCGTGTTCGAGACCGGCTTCCGGGGCGGCGTGCCGCCGTTCTGGGCGCGTGCGCTGAAGGCCGACGCGCTGCGCGAGGTCGAGGCGCTCGCGCGGCCGCGCCTCGCGCTGCGCGAGTACGACCACCGCGCGTGGTTCTTCGGCGCGCCCGAGCGCGGCCTGCCGCGGCACGCCGGCTACTCGCTCGGCTTCGAGGTGGCCGCGCGCCACATCCGCGCCACCGGCCGCACGGCCGCGCAGCTGGTCCACGTGCCGGCGGAGACCTTCTGGGCCGTCGCGCCCGAGCGCGCCATCGAAACGGCCTGAAGCGTGGCCGTTCGCAGGCCCGCGCGGCGCGTGCGGGCTTGCGATGCATCAACCCTCCTACGCGGTCCGCGGGACACACTCGGGTCACCCGCCTCGACCAGGCCGCGGAGGAGACATGAGTCCGTCGATCGACACGCGTGTGCGGAAGGCCGCGCGATGACGCCGCCGTTCGAGCGTCGCGCGAAGACCCCGCCGATGGAGCGTCGCGCGCCGTCGGCCTGGCAGATCGCCGCCGACACCTGGACCGTCGTGCTGGCCGGTGGTCGCGGCACCCGCCTCGGACCGCTGACCGAACGGCGCGCGAAGCCCGCCGTGCCCTTCGGCGGCACGCTGCGGATCGTCGACTTCGCGCTGGGCAACGCGGTCAACTCGGGGCTGCGGCGGATCTCGGTGCTGACGCAGTACCGTGGTCAGGGCCTGATCCGGCACGTCGCGCAGGGCTGGCGCGACGCGGCGCCGGGCGTCGCGATCGACGCGGTGCCCGCGCAGCAGAAGATCGGCGAACACTGGTACGCCGGGACCGCCGACGCGGTCCACCAGAACCTCGACCTGCTCGAGGAGACCGGCGCGCGATGGGTGCTGGTGCTGGCCGGCGACCACGTCTGCCGGATGGACTGCCGGCCGATGCTGGTCGAGCACGTCCGGTCCGGCGCGGGCGTCACGCTCGCCTGCATCGAGGTGCCGCGCGCCGCGGCGCATGCGTTCGGCGTCGTGGGCGTCGACGCATCGGGTCGCGTGCTGCGCTTCGACGAGAAGCCCGCGCACCCGCCGGCGCTGCCCGGTCGCGACGACCGGTCGCTGGTCTCGACGGGCCTCTACGTGTTCGACGCGGCTCTGCTCGCCGAAACGCTGCGCCGCGACGCGGCCGACGCGGGCAGCTCGCACGACTTCGGCCGCGACCTGCTGCCGCGCCTCGTCGCGGCCGGACACGTTCGGGCGTACCGCTTCGCCGACGCGGCGATCGGCGGCGCCGCGTGCGAGCCGTACTGGCGCGACGTCGGCACCGTCGACGCCTACTGGCAGGCGCACCGCGACCTGCTGCGCCCC
>JBAXJZ010000004.1:0-27278 GCA_037137595.1 Burkholderiales bacterium
GTCGTCGCGGCGTTCTCCGGCGCTCACCCCGGGTTTTCCGACCCTGTTGTCCTGCGGATCCGCCCCGACATGGACGGTTCCGACGGTTTCTTCGCGGCCCGTTGGATACGCCGCGAATAGAGTGCCGTCCCGACGAGCGCCGGTGACGGGGCCCGTCGGCGGCCTTTACAATCCGCGTGCATCTCAGTGGGAGCGGACAACTTGATCGAACACCCCGTGGTCCAGGCCGTCCTGGGCTTTCTCGACACCGGCCTGCTCGGCTGGGGCGGCTGGGCCATCGCCGCCTTCACGCTGATCACCACGCACATCACGATCGCGGCGGTGACGATCTACCTGCACCGCTGCCAGGCGCACCGCGCACTCGATCTGCACCCGCTCGTCTCGCACTTCTTCCGCGGCTGGCTGTGGCTCACCACCGGCATGGTGACCAAGGAGTGGGCGGCGATCCACCGCAAGCACCACGCGAAGTGCGAGACCGCCGAGGACCCGCACAGCCCGCAGACCCGCGGCCTGAAGAAGGTGCTCCTCGAGGGCGTCGAGCTCTACCGCGAGGAAGCCAAGAACCGCGAGACCATCACCAAGTACGGTCACGGCACGCCGGACGACTGGATCGAGCGCAAGCTCTACACCCCGTACTCGTTCCTCGGCGTCTACGTCACGCTGACGATCGACGTGCTGCTGTTCGGCGCCATCGGCCTCACCGTGTTCGCGATCCAGATGCTGTGGATCCCGGTGACCGCGGCCGGCGTGATCAACGGCATCGGCCACTTCTGGGGCTACCGCAACTTCGACAGCCCGGACGCCGCGACCAACGTGCTGCCCTGGGGCATCCTGATCGGCGGCGAGGAGCTGCACAACAATCACCACGCGTTCGCGTCGTCGGCCAAGCTGTCCAACCGCTGGTACGAGTTCGACATCGGCTGGATGTACATCCGGCTGATGGAGATGGTCGGCCTGGCCAAGGTGCGCAAGGTCGCGCCGGTGCCGAAGTTCGCCGCGCCGCGCCCGTCGGTGGACCTGCAGACGCTGCAGGCGGTGATCGCCCACCGCTACGACCTGATGGCCGCCTACGGCAAGTCGCTCGCGCAGGCCTGCTCGGAGGAGATCGCGCGGCTGCGCGCCGCGCAGCCGGCCGACGCGAGCCTGATCCAGTCCTCGCGTCGCTGGCTGCATCTCGACGCCGCCAGGTGGACCGAGCAGAACAAGGCGAAGCTCACCGAGATCTTCGCGGCGAGCGAGCGGCTGAAGAAGCTGGTCGAGATGCGTGCCGAGCTGGTCTCGACCTGGGAGCGCTCGAACGCCACCCCCGAGAAGCTGGTGGCGCACCTGCAGGACTGGTGCGCGCGGGCCGAGGCGAGCGGCGTGGCCGCGCTGCAGGAGCTGGCGCTGCGGATGCGCCGCTACCAGTCGGCCTGACCCCGAGGCGGCGCATCGCGCCGCGATCGTTCGCGAACGCCCCGGCCCGTCCGGGGCGTCTGCTTTCCGGGTGCCGTTCCGGGAGGCAGAGACCGATGGCGGGACACCCAAGCAGAAGGGCGCCCGAGGGCGCCCTTCGACTCGGAGCGCCTTCGGGCGCCCGCCGTGAACGAACCGGGGCGCATCGCGCCCCGAGCCGTCACTTGATCTTGGTTTCCTTGTAGTCGACGTGCTTCCGGGCGACGGGATCGAACTTCTTGATCAGCATCTTGTCCGGCGTCGTGCGCTTGTTCTTCGTCGTCGTGTAGAAGTGGCCGGTGCCGGCCGTCGACTCGAGCTTGATCTTGTCACGCATGGTTCAGCTCCGAAGGCGGGGGGCGGGGCTCAGGCCTCGCCGCGGGCGCGCAGGTCCGCGAGGACGGCGTCGATGCCCACTTTGTCGATGGTCCGAAGGGCGGCGTTCGTGATGCGCAGGCGCACCCAGCGGTTCTCGCTCTCGACCCAGAAGCGGCGGTACTGCAGGTTCGGCAGGAAGCGGCGCTTGGTCTTGTTGTTCGCGTGCGAGACGTTGTTGCCGACCATCGGGCCCTTGCCGGTGACTTGGCAGAACTTGGCCATGGTTCAACTCCTGGATCGGTGATGCGGCAGCGGGGGCGCTTTCCATGGCGGAAAGACTTGTCTAAGCCCGTCGGTGCCTGCGGGATTCAGCAAAGCCTTGAATCATAGCGTAAATCGGTCCGGGGTCGCAAGCGGGGGCGAGGCGGGCGATGGACGGCTGCGGGCGGCGCGCCGGCGCCGCTCAGAGCAGCCCGTTCTCGGCGAACGAATACCGCCGGCCGCCGGCCACGATGAGATGGTCGAGCACCGGGATGTCCAGGCATTGCAGGGCGCGGCGGAGCGCGTCGGTCAGCAGCCGGTCGGCCTGGCTCGGCTCGGCGAGGCCGGACGGATGGTTGTGGGCCAGGATCACCGCCGCCGCGTTGCGCTCCAGCGCGCGGCGCGCGACCTCTCTGGGGTAGACCACCGTCTGGCTGAGCGTGCCGCGGAACAGCTCCTCGGCGGCGAGCAGCCGGTTGCGGGCGTCCAGGAACAGCACCGCGAAGACCTCCCGGGGGCTGTGCTGCAGGCTCAGCGCGACATAGCGGCCGACCTGCTCCGGCGAGGCGAGCGCGTCGCGCCGTCGCAGGTCCTCCGCGACGCTGCGCCGCGCGAGCTCCAGCCCGGCGTGCAGCAGCGCGTAGCGGGCCGGACCGATTCCGGGCACCGCCAGCACCGCGGCGCGCGGCGCCGACAGCAGGCCGGCCAGCCCGCCGAACCGGTCGAGCAGCTCCCGGGCCAGCTCGGACGCCCCGACGCCCCGCCGGCCGGTGCCGAGCATCAGCGCCACCAGTTCGATGTCGGACAGGACGGCGGAGCCCGCCTCGAGCAGACGCTCGCGCGGACGGTCGGAGGAAGGGATCGGCGGACGGGCCATGGACGGCGGCTCCTGAGACGTACAATCGCGGCTCCCCGAGGTTCCCGGCATGCCCATGACCGAGTCGCCCGACGACACCGCGCCCCGGGTGCGACCCGATTCGCACCTGACGCTGCATTACCGGATCAGTCTCGCGCGCACCGGCGACGACGTCATCAGCACGTTCGGAGATCGGCCCGCGACGCTCACCTTGGGACTAGGCCAGCTGGTCGAGCCGCTCGAGCGTCGGCTGATCGGGCTGCCCGAGGGCGCCGAGGCGAGCTTCGATCTCGCCGCCGAGGAGGCCTTCGGACCGCGCAACGCCGAGCTGCTCCAGCGGATCTCCCGTGTGATGCTCGATCAGCACGGCGAGGCCGGCGCCACCTACCAGCCGGGCGACCTGCTCGACTTCAACGCACCTGACGGCCGCCGGGTCGCGGGCGTGGTCAAGGAGGTCGACGACACGGGAGCGCTGCTCGACTTCAACCATCCGCTCGCGGGCCAGCCCATCCGGTTCGAGGTCCGCATCCTGGGAGTGCTCTGAGATGACCGACGCCGCCGCAGCCGAGGTGCTGCTCGCCCAGCCGCGCGGGTTCTGCGCGGGCGTGGACCGCGCCATCGAGATCGTCGAACGCGCGCTCGCGCAGTTCGGCGCGCCGATCTACGTGCGCCACGAGATCGTCCACAACGAACACGTCGTCGGCGACCTGCGCGCCAAGGGCGCCGTCTTCGTCGACGATCTCGACGCGGTGCCGCGCGGCGCCGTGCTCGTCTTCTCCGCGCACGGCGTCTCGCGCGCCGTCCGCGACGAGGCCGAGTCCCGCGGCCTGCAGGTCTACGACGCGACCTGCCCGCTGGTCACCAAGGTCCACGTCGAGGTCGCGAAGATGCGCCGCGAGGGGCGCGAGGTGGTGATGATCGGCCACGCCGGGCATCCCGAGGTGGAGGGCACGATGGGCCAGGCCGACGATGGCATCCACCTCGTCGAGACCGCCGAGGACGTCGATCGGCTGAAGGTGCGCGACCCGTCGACGCTCGCCTACGTGACGCAGACGACGCTCTCGGTCGACGACTGCCGCGTGGTGATCGACGCGCTCAAGCGGCGCTTCCCGTCGATCGCCGAGCCGAAGAAGCAGGACATCTGCTACGCGACGCAGAACCGCCAGGACGCGGTCAAGTTCATGGCACCGCAGTGCGACCTGGTGCTGGTGATCGGCAGCCCGAGCAGCTCGAACAGCAACCGGCTGCGCGAGGTCGCCGAGAAGATGGGCTGCGACGCACGACTGATCCGCTCGGCCGCGGAGCTCG
The DNA here is from genome assembly GCA_037137595.1 of Burkholderiales bacterium. Taxonomy (GTDB): domain Bacteria; phylum Pseudomonadota; class Gammaproteobacteria; order Burkholderiales; family Burkholderiaceae_E; genus UBA4615. Next base: position 4,178 of record JBAXJZ010000004.1, read on the forward strand.
ACCCGGCCTGGCTGGTGGGCAAGCGGCGGATCGGCGTGACCGCGGGCGCGTCGGCGCCCGAGGTGCTGGTGCAGGAGCTGGTCGCGCGGCTGCGCGAACTCGGTGTGGCCGCCGTGCGCAAGCTCGACGGGATCGAGGAGCACGTGCAGTTCCCGCTGCCGAAGGGACTGACGAGCGCGGCGCAGGGCTGAGCCACGCCGGGGGGAGCGGTCAGCGCGCCGGGTCGGGAGGCCGGGCCGCGCCGTCCTGTAGGAATCCGCGTCCCCGGGAACGCATCGCCGTCGCGACGAGATCGCGGAACCGCGCCTCGGTGATCGGCTCGCCGCCCGCGCGCAGCATGTAGGCCGATTCGACGGTCCAGCGTCCCGAGACCAGGGATGCGCCGCCGGCCCGCTGGCCGTCCGGCAGTACCAGCATGTCCTGCTCCCGCTCGGCGACCATCACGTAGGCGGCGGGCCGGCTCCCTTCGACCAGGCAGAACCGGGTGATCGTCGGCGGGTCCGGCAGGCGCAGCGCGCTCGCCGTCGAGCGGCCGCGGCCGCGCTTCGCCCGATCGTCCAGCGGACCCGGGGCCGGCGTGCGCCGACGGCCCGCCACGACCTCCGTCGCGGGATCGACGGTCCGGCCGTCGAGCGCGCAGGCCGCCTCCCCACCCGCCGCGGGCGACAGTCCGGGATCGAAGCCGTCCGCCGCGAACGCGGCGACGGGAAGCGGATCGGAACGATCGGGGTGGATCAAGGCTGGACAGCGCAATGGTGTGACAACAGCATGACAGTCTGCCGATGAAAGAGTGAGCGTCGACCCTGCGGGCGATCGGGTCGTCGTCGCGCGGGAAGGCGAGGCGGCAGGGTGCTGTACGCGGCCGTCGGGCTTCGGCCGGATCGGAGCGGGCCGGGACCGGTCGATGCGCCGAACGCCGGGCCCCGAAACGACCACGGCCCCCGAAGGGGCCGTGGATCGACGCATCCGTGGTGCTGATGAGAGGAGTCGAACCTCCGACCTACTGATTACGAATCAGAGGAAATCCCTGTTTTGGACAGTTTGGAAGTTTCGAGCCGCCCGGCTGTCAGAAGCAAAAAGCTAACAAAATCAGAAGCTTGAGCCGGCTGGCTCTCTGGGGGACAATCGGGCTGTGTCGAGTCACGGTGCCTACATGGTGCCTACATGGCTCGGAGCGGTCCCGCCGGGGCTGCGAATCAGAGGGTCGCCGCAATGGTCGATTCCGCACAGTCAGCAGGCTCGGGCGAGGCCGCCCCGACTAAGTTTCCATTCACGCGCGCCCGGGTCGACGGGGCAGCCTGCCCGGCCGGCAAGTCGCAGGCGCTCTACTGGGACACCGAGCAGCCCGGGCTCGGGCTGCGGGTGACCGCGAGCGGCGCCCGGTCCTTCATCTTCGAGAGCCGGCTCGGCGGCCGCACCGTGCGCGTCACCATCGGCCCCGCGTCGATGCCGCTCCGGGCGACCAAGGACCGCCGCGGGCGGCCGCTGACGACTGGCGCCGACACCGAGGCCGCCCGTCTCGCCGCGCTGGTCGCTCAAGGAATCGACCCGCGGGTGCAGCGAGCCGAGCGCATTGCCGAGCAGCAGGCACAGCGCGACACCGAGCGGGTCGAGCGTGCCCGGCGCGAAGTCTTGGCTCTCGACGCCTGGGCAGCCTATTGCGAGGCGCACAAGCCGCTCCCCGACGCGAATCTGCTGCGCGGCCGCGGTCGGCGCTGGGGCGAGCGGCACTACGCGGAGCACCTGCGGTACGCCGATGCCGGCGGCCGGGAGCGCACGCGCGCGAAGGCGAAGGCGACTATGCCGGGCCCGCTGCGGTCGCTGCTCGACCGGCCGCTCGCCGACATCGACTCGAAGGCGGTCGAGGCATGGGCGAAGCGCGAGGCGGCGACCCGGGCGCCGACCGCGCGGCTCGGCTTCCGGATGCTGGCGGCATTCGTGCGCTGGTGCGCCGAGTCGGACGCCTATCGCGACATCGTGCAGGCCGACGCCTGCGGGACGAAGCGGGTCCGCGAACAGTTGGGGCGGCCGGGCAGCAAGGACGACGCGCTCCAGCGCGAACAGCTCGCGCCCTGGTTCCGTGAGGTCCGCCGACTGTCGCCGGTCGTGGCTGCGTACTTGCAATGCCTGCTGCTCACCGGCGCGCGGCGGGAGGAGCTGGCGACCCTGACGTGGGCGGACGTCGACTTCCAATGGCGCACGCTGCGACTGCGCGACAAGGTCGAGGGCGAGCGGGTCATCCCGCTGACGCCGATGGTCGCGCAGCTCCTTTCATTCCTGCCGCGGCGCGACGGCGTGTCGTGGGTCTTCACGAGCCCGCTCGCGGCTGACGGCCGGCTGCGCGAGCCGCGCATCGCCCACAACCGCGCCGTGGCCGCGGCGGGGCTCCCGCACCTGTCGCTGCATGGACTGCGCCGGTCCTTCGGCACGCTCGCGGAGTGGGTCGAGGTGCCGGCAGGCGTCATCGCGCAGGTGATGGGACACAAGCCGAGCGCAACGGCCGAGAAGCACTACCGGGTGCGGCCCATCGACTTGCTGCGCCTGCATCACGAGCGAATCGAGGCTTGGATGCTGGAGCAGGCCGGGCTCGCGCAGCCGAAGGTCGAGCCTCCCGCGGACCGAGTGGCCGAGCCGCCCGCGCAAGGGCTGCGGGTCGTCGGCGGCACCGCGGCATGAGCGCGCAGCAGCCCGACCCGCTGCCGGCTGCTCTGGCGCGGCAGGTGGCGTTCGCCGAGGCGGTGCTCGGCCGCGAACGAGTCCGCGCCGAGCTGGTTCGCATCCTGCTCGCTGCAATCGCTCACCGAGCCCCGAGCGACCCGAGCGACCAGAACGAGCCGGACGGTCGGTCGTGACACGAGAGCAGCGCGAGGAGAAGCTGCGTCGCGACTTGTACGAGCTGGCGGTCGACGTCGCTGGACTGGGCGGAGTCGACCCGGTGAAACAGGACGCGCTCGCCGAGGCCTTCAACGCGACCCGGGCGATGGTGGCGGCGCTGCATGGGCTCGACGACGACGCGCACGCCAGGACGGTGGGCGCGATTCGGCGCTATCTGTGGGCGCTGGCGGACACGATGCCGGCGCCCGAGCGAAGCGAGCCGAAGACTGCGGCGGCGGCGCGCAGTCGCCGCGAGATTGGCGCTGAAACGCGGAAGCGAATCTGTATCGCGGCGGCGCTGCTGCGAAGGCGCGAGCCCGGGATCACGAAGCGACAGGCCGCGCTCTGCATCGCTGAGGACGCCGAGCTGAAGCATGACTTCCGGCGGGTGTACGACGTCATCCGCGAAGCGTTCGATGGGAGCTGGTCGGACCCGGACAGCGGCTGGACCCTGTGACCGATTGAGTGTGTGCGCATCGTTGAGGAGACGATGCGCGCATAGGCGCGTGCTCGACGGCGCCAAATAGTCCCGTTCCATCGCAACACAGCCCGGAGGGGCGTCGATGGAACCCGACACCGTCAACCTGCAACCCCTGGAGCGCGAGACGCGCTCGCACTTGACGACCGCCGAGGCCGCGCGGCACTTGAATCGGTCGATGGCGACGCTGCGCTGGTGGAGCTGCTACGACTGCGGCCCCATCCGCCCGGTGCGCGTCAACGGCCGGCTCGCGTGGCCGGTCGCCGACATCCGCCGGCTGCTGGGGGTCGAGAAGTGAAGGGCGGCCGCGACCTGTTCCACGAGCTGCGGCCGCCCACCGTCACCGGCAGCGACAGCATCGCACGGCGCGAGTTCGTCGGTGCTTCGAGCCCGCGCTACTTGCGCGCCATCGACGCGCTGCGCCGGCGGCCGATGTCGCGCGAGGCGCTTGACCGCGAGGCCGGGTGCAGCAACGGGCCGGACTTGGTCCGCCGACTGCGCGAGCGCGGGCTCGATGTCCCGTGCCATCGCGTGCCGGTGCTCGACCGTGACGGGCGGTGGGTCGAGCGCGGCGTCTACATGCTGACCGCGGAGGACCGCCGGAAGGTCGAGCGGTGGCTGCGCCTGCGCGCGGAGGCCGCGCGATGATGGCGGCGCTGCTGACGGGGACGCTGGTCGTCGACCCGGTCGAGCGCACCGCCGCGAGCGGTCGGCCCTACTGGACGACGACGATGCAGGTGCCCACGGGCAGCGACGCGATGCTGGTCGGCGTCGCGGTCTTCAGCGAGTCCGCGGGCGAGCGGCTGATGCGGCTCTGCAAGGGCTCGCCGCTCGCCGCGGCCGGCACGATGGAGCCGCACGAGTGGACGACCCGCGACGGCGAGACGCGCCGCGGTTGGCGCCTGACCGCGAGCGAAGTGCTCACCGTGCACGAGGCCCGGCGTCGCCGTGAGCCCGCGCGCGAGGAGGGCGACGAATGAGCGGCCGCGACATCGACGCGGCATTCGTGCTCCACGTGCTCGGGCTGCCCGACGGCGAGTTCGTCGACAGGTGGCCGACCATGACCCGCGCCGAGCGGGATCTGGTCGGCCCCGCCGGCTGGCAACGCTTCCGGCTGCTGACCGGCGCCCTGGTGGCGGTCACGGCGACACAGTTCGTCGGGCGTATCGGGACGCCCGAGTACGTGCTCGACGGCGTGCTGCAACGCGGGTTCCTGTACTCGCTCACGGGGCCGACCGGCGCCGGTAAGACCGCGGTGGCGGTCGCCCTGGCGGCGGCTGCGGCGCTCGGGCAGCGGTTCGCCGGGCGCGACACCGAGCCCGGACGGGTGCTCTACGTGGCGAGCGAGAACCCGGCGGACGTCGCGGTGCGGGTGCTCGCCTGGGCGCAGGTGACGGGCGTCGAGGTCGGGCTGCTCGACGACGGGCTGCGGTTCGTCGACCAATCCTTCGTGCTGCACGAGCGCGAGGAGGAGCTGCACGCGGTCGTCGAGGAGCTGGCGCCGTCGTTGGTCATCCTCGACACCGACCAAGCCATCGCCGGCTCAGACGACGAGAACGCGAACAGCGAGCGCATCGCTCACGCGAAGCGGGTCCGCGGGCTGACCCGCGCGAGCAGCCGGCCGTGCGTGCTCGACCTGTGCCATCCGCCGGCCGCGGCGACGCGCGCATCGCTGCGTCCGCGCGGCGGCTCGGCGTTCCTGGCCGAAGTCGACGGCAACCTCGGGCTGTGGAAGGAGGAGGGTGCCGACGTCGTCGAGGTCTTCCGGCACAGCAAGTTCCGCGGGCCCGACTTCGAGCCGCTGTCGTTCACGCTGCGGACCGTGCCAGTCGAGGCGGTCAAGGACTCGCGCGCACGGCCGATGCTGTCGGTCGTGGCGGTGCCGGCGACCGCCGAGGACGACGCGCGCGAGTGGAAGGGCGCGCGTAGCAGAACGCTCGCGGTCCTGAGAGACGTAAGCATGGCGCCCGATGCGTCGCAACGGCAGCGCGCGGAGTCGCTGGGCATCCCGCGCGCGACGTTGCAGCGCGTGCTCGACGACCTGACCCGGCGGGGCGCGCTGCGCGAGACGCTCACGGGCCACGATGTCACCGAGAAGGGCAAGAAGTGGCTGGTGGCGGCGCTCTGAGCCCGCCCGAAAGGTGGCCCACGCCCCTGTGGGCCACCCCTGCGGCCCACGAGCAAGTGGGCCACCGTGGGCCATTCAGGCACGAGCCGGCCGGAAAGCCAGTATCCATGCGGGTCTTCGGCGGCCCACGAGCGAGTGGGCCACCGTGGGCCACGGTCGGCTCCGGGGGGTGGCCCATCCCCCAATCCCTTGGGGATGGGCCACCGGGCCACCCGGGCCACCCGACGCGGGCATCGCGATGATGGAGAGTTCGTCCGAATGGCGGCCGACCGACCTGGAGCTGCGCCTGCTGGCCGTGCTCGGGGCGGCGACCTGGGAGCAGCGTGCCGAGCTGCTCGGACTGTGGCGAGCGGGTCGGCTGCGCGAGCTGGCCGCCTGCGTCGAGGCGCACGAGCGAGGAGGCGATGATGGCGCTGGGTGACGACGTCGCGGGGCGGCCGATGCTGCCGAGCGAACAGCCCACCAACCCGAACCTCCTGCGCGAGTTGCCGGCCGAGCTGTGCCGTCTGCTTGCGCTGGCTGTCGAACACGCGACGCCGCATGAGCGGGTGGCGATGCTGCCGGAGCTGACCGCGATGCGCGACGCGACCGACGCGCGCCGATTCCTGCGCTCCCGAGGCTGGGTCGTCGGCGATGCGTGAGTGCCTCGGGCGGCAGTTCGTTGCCGAGCTGCTCGCCGAGCTGCCCGACGCAGCCGCCCGCCGGGCCGCGGAGCGGGTTCTGAGGCGCTGGGCAGGCGTGAGGCTGTCGGTGCCCCATCCCGAGCCCGAGGCGCGCTCTACGGCCGTTCTGATGGCCGCTGCGGGCATCCCGAGGGCGACCATCGTCGCTCGACTGACGCGGGCTGGCGTGCCCGATCGGACCGCCCATCGTTGGGTTGCCCGTGCGGTCGCCGAGGTGCAGCATCGTGCTCCATGAACGCACATTTCCCGGCGCTTCGCTGCGGCGCCCGCATCGTGTGGGCGAGGCCGACGCTCGACCCGAGCGGGCGGCTGCTCGGTGCCGTGGGAGACGCGCTCGGCCCCGACCCGGGCGCGACCTGGGCGCCGGTGCTGTCCTGGCTGCGGCTGTCGGGGCCGGACGAGTGGACGGTCGTCCCGGAGACGTCGTCGCGACTGCGGGCGCTGCTGCCAGCGTAGGGCGGGCCGTGGCAGTCCCGGCAGGCACGATGCCGGCATGGAAGACACCGACGTTCTGCGCCGTCTCGCGCGGCTGCACCGAGACACCGAGGCCCGACTCGCCGAGCTGCGCGCCGAGCACGAGCGCCTGACCGCCGCGGTCGCAGAGCCCCCGCCGGTGATCGACATCGCCGAGCAGGATCGCCGGCTCGCCCTGGCGCTCGACCGCGACGCGCTGCTCGACCGCAGGCGTGCCGACGACGCCTTCGCCGCTGCCGAGCAGGCCCGCGCCGAGCACGCGCGCGGGGTCGCCGAGCATCGCGACCGGGTCGCCGCCGCGCATGGCCGACTCGCCGAAGTCGCCCGCGAGGTGATGCGGAACGAACAGTTGGCAGAGGCCGCTGGCCGCGAGGTCGCCGGGGAGCTGGCGCGCATCGGGCGGTCCCGGCTTGAGTCCGCGAAAGCGAGCGTCTACGGGGCCGCGAACGCGCTGGTGGCCGCTCTGGCCGAGTGGGGGGCTGTCGTCGCGCTCGCCGATGCAGACTCGCCGCACGCATCGGCGCGCAGCCCGCGCGGCTTCGAGCTGGTGATCCCGAAGTGCGAGACGGCCGACCGCCCCGAGGGCGCAGTCGCCCCGTTCGCGGGGTTCGCCGACGTCGTGCTCGACTCGCACGCGGGCGCAGTGCTCGCCGAGCGTCGTCTCGCCAAGCTGCGCGCCGAGCTGCTGGGAGAGGAGTGAACATGGCACAGCCGAAACTGTTCCCGCTGTGGCGCTTGCCCGAGGACGACGTCCTGCGCCGCGCGCTGTCGCAGGCACCGGGCGCGAAGATCACGGTCCTGGACTTGGCCGACGTCGTGCTCGACGCGCAGGCCGACGACGCGGTCGGCGGGGCGACTCCGTGGATCGGCGAGACGCTCTCGAAGGTCGCGGGCGGAATCGGGCGCTTCGTCGTCCCGACGGCCGAACAGCTCGCCGAGGGTGAGCGGGACGAGGCCGAGCTGGCGCGCGTCGAGGCCGAGGGCGGCAACCCGTACCTGAAGGGCTGCAAGCCCTGGAACATCACGCGCCAGTTGGAGCTGGAACGCTCCAATCCGAAGCTCGCGGCGCAGCTCAAGGCGAAGGCCGAGGACGAGCTGAAGCTCTACGCGAAGGCGCTCGAAGCGAAGCGGGATGCGAGGGATGCGATGCTCTCTCTCGGCGACCCGAAGCTGGGCGCCCGGACAGAGGAGGGCGTGCAGAACCGCGCGGCCCTGCTCGCCGGCGAGTACAGGCCCCGGCCGGGGGCGCGGCTGCGGTGACGCCGCGTCAGCGGGCCTTCGTGGCTGCCTACCTCGCGAACGGCGGCAACGGGGCGCAGGCTGCGCGTGACGCGGGATACAGCCGGCGCGTGGCCGACAGGCAGGCGAGCCGACTGTTGGGCTATGCGGAGGTCCGCGAGGCCATCGCCGCGGCGCAGGCGGCGCGAGCCGAGCGGCTAGGGCTCACCGCGGATGAATGGGAAGGCCGGCTGGTTGCCATCGCGCGCGCCGACATCCGGCGCATCGCACGATGGCAGGGGACGACGGTCGGGCTGCTGTCGAGCGAGGAGATTCCCGACGACATCGCGGCGTGCATCGTGGCGGTCGAGCAGACTGCTACCGGAGTCCGGGTCAAGCTGGCCGACAAGCTGAAGGCGCTGGAGATTCTCGGGCGCCGCCACGGCTGGACTGAACCCGCCGGCGGCACGGAGGTTCGCATCGTCGTCGAGCACGTGGACGAGCGCATCGCTTCGCTCGACGGCTCGGAACCGGCCGACGGTTCGCTACCGGTTATCCCGCGGCCGACCGCGGACGGCGTCGGCGACTTCGGCGAGGCGCCGTAGCAGGAAGTACCACAGCGCCGGCATGCATCCGACGGCGGCGATGATTCCAGCGAGCAGGTAGCCCAAGGGCGCATGTTGGTTGCGCTCCACGAGTGCCAGAAGCAGCAATTTCTGCTCGCCCATACCTGGGGTCCGGCTGAGGTTGCGTGCGTCCGGCTCTAGCCGCAGGAGGTCGTCGGAGCAGACCATCGTGTCGAGCTTGTACCCGGTCCACGGACCCTTTTCCGCGTCGGGTGAAGCTTGCTTCGCCCGCTCCTCGGCCGCGTCACGCTCCCCGCGAGCAATGCACGCGGACCGGGCCCGCTCGACTTGGGCGTCAAGGTGCAGCGCGTAGCCCAATTGCGCGCCGGCGACCACGGCGGCAAGTCCGAAGCTGATGAGGAAGAACCGGGGCGGGCGCATCCGCGGATTGTGCCCGGGGCCCTGGTAACACCGGACACCCGAACGGGCGGTAGTGCCGTCACCGTGCCTACATGGTGCCTACACGGCACCCCAGAAACGAGAACGGGTCAGGGGCTACTAACCCGCTGACCCGCTTGGATTCTGGTGCTGATGAGAGGAGTCGAACCTCCGACCTACTGATTACGAATCAGTTGCTCTACCAACTGAGCTACATCAGCGTGCATGGGTGGCCGTGCACCCTGCAGAGCCGCAAATCATAACATGGGAGCCGTCGCGCCCGAGCGACCGCCTGTACGGGCCGCGCCGCCGTGCGCCCGCAGGAAGGCCTCGACCGTCGGCCAGCGCAGCCGGACCCGCAGCTCGCGCCGCAGGCGCCGGTCGTCCAGCCGCCGCGACTCGGACATGAAGCTCCAGAGCATCGGCGAGACCGCAGCGCGCAGCGCCTCGCGCGGCAGCCGCGGCGCAGGCGGCAGGCCGAACGCGCGGGCCACCGCGTCGAAGTACTCGCCCATCTTCATCGCCGACGCGTCCACCGCGTGCACCGTGCGCTGCGAGCGGCCGCGCCAGAGCGCGGCGTGGGCGATCCTCGCGAGGTCGTCGGCGTGGATGTGGTTGGTGTGGACGTCGTCGGCGTCGATGAGCGCCGGCGTGCCGCGCTGCAGCCGTTCGATCGGCAGCCGCTCGAGCGCGTAGATGCCCGGCACGCGGAGCACCGTCGCGCGGATCGAGCCGCGCGCCGCGGCGCGGCGCAGCCGACGCTCGGCCGCGACCCGGCGCACCGCCCGGTCGTTGCGCGGCGCGACCGGGCGCGACTCGTCGAAGAACGCGCCGCCGCAGTCGCCGTAGACCCCGGTGGTGCTCAGGTAGACCCAGGCCTTCGCGCCCCGCAGCGCGGCGAGCGCCCGCCGCGTGCGCGGATCGTCGCGACCCTCCGTGGGGGGCGGTGCGCTGTGCAGCACGCGGGGGGCGACGCCGGCGAGGCGGCGCAGGCTGGGGCGACGGTCGAGGTCGGCGCGCAGCGGCACGCCGCCCGCCGCACGGACCGCGTCGGCGGCCTCGTCGCGCCGGACCACGCCCACGATCCGCAGCCGGTCCGCGTAGGCCCGCACGAAACGCAGCCCGACGTCGCCGCAGCCGAGCACGAGCACCGCCGGTCGGCGGAAGCGTCGCGGCAGTGAGCGATAATGCGTCTTCCGCGTCCTCACCCCGGCGATTCTACGCAATGACCTCCACCGTCACCGTCATGCCCAGCGGCAAGCAGTTCGCGGTCGAGCCCGACGAGACCGTGCTCGAAGCCGGGCTGCGGCAGGGCGTCGTGCTGCCCTACGGGTGCAAGAACGGCGCCTGCGGCTCGTGCAAGGCGAAGGTGCTCGAGGGCACGGTGGAGCAGGGTCCGCACCAGCCGGCGGCGCTTCGGCCCGAGGAGGCGGCCCGCGGGATGGCGCTGCTGTGCTGCGCGAAGACCGCCGGCGACCTGGTCGTCGAGGCGCGCGTGATCGCCGCCGCCGGCGACATCCCGATCCGCAAGATGCCCTGCCGGGTCGCGTCGATCGCGCGTGCGGCCGACGACGTCGCGGTGATGCGCCTGCAGCTGCCGGCGAACGAGCGCCTGCAGTACCTCGCCGGCCAGTACGTCGAACTGATCCTGAAGGACGGGACGCGCCGCAGCTACTCGATGGCCGGTGCGCCGCATGCGGCCGACCAGGTCGAGCTCCACATCCGGCACATGCCGGGCGGGAAGTTCACCGACGCGCTCTTCGGGGTGGTCCAGCCCTCGGTCAAGGAGCGCGACATCCTCCGCTTCGAAGGGCCGATGGGGACCTTCTTCCTGCGGGAGGACGGCGTCAAGCCCATCGTCTTCCTGGCGAGCGGCACCGGTTTCGCGCCGATCAAGGCGATCGTCGAACACGCGATCCACAAGGGCATCACCCGCCCGATGACGCTCTACTGGGGCGGCCGTCGGCCGAAGGACCTCTACCAGCATGCGCTGTGCGAGCAGTGGGCGGCCGAGCTGCCGCACTTCCGCTACGTGCCGGTGGTGTCGGACGCACTCGCCGAGGACGGCTGGACCGGCCGCACCGGCTTCGTCCACCGCGCGGTCATCGACGACCACCCGGACCTCTCGCCGTTCCAGGTGTACGCCTGCGGAGCGCCGATCGTCGTCGACTCGGCGCGCGCCGAATTCACCGCGCGCTGCGGACTGCCCGAGGACGAGTTCTTCGCCGACGCGTTCACCACCGCTGCGGACGCGGCCGCCGCGGGCGGCTGACGGGTGGACCCGCGGCGGGTCCCGGACCCCTGCTCGACACAGGTGTGTCCTTGACGGATCGTGGCGCCGGCGCGCATCCTGCGCCCGACCCCGCCCCTTCTCGACGAGCCTCCGCTTGAGCGCAGCTCAGCGTCTGCACGACCCCGATCGACTGCTCAACGGCAGCGCACATGCCATCGAGCGTGCGCGCTCGCGCGGTGTCGAGTCGGTCGATCCCGACGACCTGCTCGCGGGCATGCTGCTCGCGGTCTCGCGCTTCGGCATCGTGGACCTGGGCTCGACGGTGGTCGACCTGTTCGACCTCGGCCTGCGCTTCGACCTGCCCACCCCCGACGTCTCGCTCAAGCCCCGCTACACGCCGGCCGCCGCCGCGGTCTTCGACCGGGCCGCGCGGATCGCACGGGCCGACGGCAGCCGGCTCGCGCCCATCCACCTGCTGGTCGCGCTCGGCGATCCGGCGATCGCGCTCTTCGACCGGCTCTGCGCGCGCTGCGCGATCGACACGGCCGGCTGGCGGCGCGCGCTCGCGGCGGTGTCGGCGCCGATCGAGCCGCCGCCGATGGCAGCGACGCGGTCGGCACCGGCCCCTGCGCCGGTGATGGACGCGCTGATGACGCCCGACGAGGCGGCCCGCACGCTCGGCGTCCACATCCAGACGGTCCGTGCCTACATCCGCGGCGGCAAGCTGCCGGCGTTCCGGGTGGCGGGCGAACGTGCGATCCGGATCCGCCGTGACGACCTGAACGCGCTGCTCGAACACCTGAGCGTGATGCACGTCCCCGTGTATCCCGCCGCCTCCGATCCCGTCCCTACGCAGGAGACCTTCGATGCCCACCTACGTCGCGATCCGTAACCTGCCCGGCATCACCTCCGACGGTCTGGTCGGGGCCGGCGTGCGCATCAAGACCTGCGCGTCCGGCATGTGCGGCGAGGGCACGCCGGTGCGCTGGCTGCGCAGCTACTTCCTGCCGGAGACCTCGCAGACCCACTGCTATTTCGAGGCGCCGAGCATGGCGGCCGTGCGCGAACTGAACGAACGCGCCGCGCTCCCCTACGAGCGGCTCGTGGAAGTCGCGGAGATGACGCCCGCCCAGGTCTGAGCCCGCGGCGGGCGGGAGGCGTCGCCTCAGTCGGCCTCGCCGAGGTAGGCCGCGCGCACGCGCGGATCGTCGAGCATCTTCTTCGCGTCGTCGCTCATCGTGATCAGGCCGGAGTCCATCACGTAGCCGCGGTCTGCGGCCAGCAGCGCGAGCTTGGCGTTCTGCTCGACCAGCAGCAGGGTCGTGCCCTGGGCGTGCACCGAGCGGATCACCTCGAAGATCTTCTCGACCATGATCGGCGACAGGCCCATGCTGGGCTCGTCGAGCAGCAGCAGCTTCGGCCGGCTCATCAGTGCGCGCGCCATCGCGAGCATCTGCTGCTCGCCCCCGGACATCGTACCCGCGAGCTGCTGCGCGCGTTCCTTGAGCCGGGGGAAGGTGGCGAACATCCGCTCGATGTCGCCGTCGATCTCCGAGCGGTCCGAGCGCGTGTAGGCGCCCATCAGCAGGTTCTCGACGATCGTCATCCGCGCGAACACGCCGCGGCCCTCGGGCACCATCGCGAGCCCGTCGGCCACCAGCTTGAACGAGCTCTGGCCGCGGATCGACTTCCCGAAGTAGGCGATGTCGCCGGCGGCCGGCTGCAGCGTGCCGGTGATCGCCTTCATCGTCGTCGTCTTGCCGGCGCCGTTCGCGCCGATCAGCGCGATCAGCTCGCCCGCACGGACCTCGAGGTCCACGCCCTTCACCGCCTGGATGCCGCCGTAGGCGACCTTCAGGCCCTTGACCGACAGGACGGTCTCAGCCATGCGACGCGCCTCCCAGGTAGGCCTCGATCACCGCCTTGTCGCGGCGGACGTCGTCAGGCAGGCCCTGCGCGATCACCTTGCCGTAGTCGAGCACGGTCACGCGGTTGCACAGGCCCATCACCAGCTTCACGTCGTGCTCGATCAGCAGGATGGTCTTGCCGTCCTCGCGGATCCGTTCGAGTAGGCCGCGCAGCGACAGCTTCTCGGTGGCGTTCATGCCGGCCGCCGGCTCGTCGAGTGCGAGCAGCTTAGGATCCGTGGCGAGCGCACGGGCGATCTCGAGCCGTCGCTGGTCGCCGTAGGAGAGGGTGCGGGACTGGAAGTCGGCGTAGCGCGCGATGCCGACGTACTCGAGCAGTTCCATCGCGCGGGCGCGGATCGCGGCCTCCTCGCGGCGCTGCGACGGCAGGCGCAGCATCGCCGCCCAGGCACCGCAGTTCGTGCGGATGTGGCGGCCGACCATCACGTTCTCGAGCACGGTCATCTCGGCGAACAGCCGGATGTTCTGGAACGTGCGCGCGATGCCGGCCTCGGCCACCTTGTGCACGGCGGTCGGCTCGTAGGGCTTGCCGTCGAGCTCGAAGCGGCCCGAGTCCGGCGTGTAGAGCCCGGTGATGACGTTGAAGAACGTGGTCTTGCCGGCGCCGTTCGGGCCGATCAGCCCGTAGATCTGGCCGCGCTCGATCCGCAGCCCCACCTCGGACAGCGCCTGCAGGCCGCCGAAGCGCTTGTTCACGCCCTCGACCGAGAGCAGCGGCGTGCCGGTCGCGGACGCCGGGGGCACCTGGGCCGCCGCGTTCATCGCGCACCTCCCGTCGCCGCGTCGCCGGCGGGCGCGTCGGCGCCCGACTTCTTCTTCATGCCGTGCTGCGGCGCCGGCCACAGGCCCGAGGGCCGGTACAGCATGATCACCACCATCGCGAGGCCGAAGAGCAGCATCCGCAGCGCCTCGGGCGCCACGACCTCGTGGCCGAAGATCGCCTCCTGCGCGGGCTTGGCGACGTAGCGCAGGATCTCCGGGATCGCGTAGAGCAGAATCGCGCCGAGGATGACGCCCGGGACGTGGCCCATGCCGCCCAGCACCACCATCGCGACGATCACCACCGATTCCATCAGCGTGAAGCTCTCGGGCGAGACGAAGCCCTGGAAGGCCGAGAACATCGCGCCCGCCACGCCGCCGAACGACGCGCCCATCGCGAACGCGAGCAGCTTCACGTTGCGGGTGTTGATGCCCATTGCCTTGGCGGCGATCTCATCCTCGCGGATCGCCATCCAGGCGCGGCCCAGCCGCGAGTCCTGCAGGCGGATGGTCAGCACGATCACCGCGATCGCGAGGAAGAGGAACAGGTAGTAGTAGAGGTGGACCGACGGGACGGTGATCCCGAGGATCGTCTGGGTCTTGCCCAGGCTCAGGCCGCCGATGTTGATCGGGTCGATGTTGCTGATGCCCTGCGGCCCGTTGGTGATGTTCACCGGCGAGTTCAGGTTGTTCATGAAGATCCGCACGATCTCGCCGAAGCCCAGCGTGACGATCGCGAGGTAGTCGCCGCGCAGCCGCAGCGTGGGCGCACCCAGCAGCACGCCGAACAGCGCCGCGAGCGCGGCCCCGAGCGGCACCACCAGCCAGATCGAGTTGTGCAGCCCGTCCGGAAACATCTCCTGGATGAACTCGAAGTTCTCGGCGAGGTGAGGCGAGGCGAGCAGGGCGTACATGTAGGCGCCCACCGCGTAGAACGCCACGTAGCCCAGGTCGAGCAGGCCGGCGTAGCCCACGACGATGTTCAGCCCCAGCGCGAGCATCACGTAGAGCAGCGCGAAGTCGAGGATCCGCACCCAGGCGTTGCCCTGCGTGCCCACGACGAAGGGCAGCACCGCGAGCACGATGCCGATGGCGACCGTCGCGCCGTAGGCGGCGATCGGGTTGTCCTTGAAGGACGGGAAGAAGGAGGTCTGCGAAGCGGCCATCGTGACGTTCCCCTGTCAGGCCCGGTCGGCGACGCGCTCGCCCATGATCCCCGACGGCCGGAACACCAGCACCACGATCAGCACGACGAACGCGAAGATGTCCTGGTAGTGGCTGCCGAGGAAGCCGCCGGTGAGGTCGCCGATGTAGCCGGCCCCCAGACTCTCGATGATCCCCAGCAGCAGGCCGCCGACCACTGCGCCCGCGAGATTGCCGATGCCGCCGAGCACGGCGGCGGTGAAGGCCTTCAGGCCCGGGATGAAGCCCATGCTGAACTGAGCGATGTTGTAGTTCATCGCGACCAGCACGCCGGCGACCGCCGCGAGCGCCGCGCCGATCGCGAAGGTGGCGGCGATGACCTGGTTCGCGTTCACGCCCATCAGGCCGGCGATCCGCGGGTTCTCGGCGGTGGCGCGCATCGCGCGGCCGAGCTTCGTGCGGTTCACCAGCACCATGAGGCCGATCATCATCAGCGCCGACACCACCAGGATCAGCAGCTGCTTGGGCGCGAGCAGCGCGCCGCCGATCTCGATCGGGGTCGTGGGCAGCAGGTCGGGGAACACGATCGGGTTCGGCTTCCAGACGATCATCGCGACGGTCTGGATCACGATCGACACGCCGATCGCGGTGATCAGCGGAGCGAGCTTGGGCGCGTTGCGCAGCGGCCGGTAGGCGACGCGCTCGACGAAGAGCGACAGCAGCACACAGACCGGGATCGCGGCGAGCAGCGCCAGGATGAGGATCACCGGCATGGGCAGCCCGGACTTGGCGAGCAGCCCCACCACGGTCACGCCGACCATCGCGCCGACCATCAGCACGTCGCCGTGCGCGAAGTTGATCAGCTGCAGGATGCCGTAGACCATCGTGTACCCGAGGGCCACGAGTGCGTACACGCTCCCGAGCACCAGGCCGTTCAGGATCTGCTGCAGGAGGATGTCGAAGTCCATCGGGCGCGGTCCGGCTTCAAAAATCGCCGGATTCTACTTGGGGGAACGCGCCGCGGATATCCCCGCGCAAAAAAAACGCCCCGGAACATGTCCGGGGCAAACCAGCCAGGGAGGAAGAAATCGGTTCGGGCTGGAGAGGAGGCCTGACGAGGCCGATCGCGCTGGCGACCGGCCCGCCAAGCCACTCTAGCGACAGGGGGGAAGGCGGTTGCTGCGAGCGGGACCGACGGGTGCGGATCGCGGACGGACGGCGCACCGTGCCCACGGGTGTTGCGCGGAAAGCAAACGGGCGCCCGAAGGCGCCCGTCGAGGTGAGGCGGAGACGGCTTACTTCTGCGTCAGCACCCACTTGACGAGGGTGGCGGCCTCGTCGGCGTTGACCTGGGGATTCGCGGGCATCGGGATCTGGCCCCAGGCGCCGACGCCGCCTTCACGGACCTTCTTCGACAGCTTGGCGACCGCGTCCTTGTCGTTAGCGTATTTGGCGGCCACGTCCTTGTAGGAGGGGCCGATCAGCTTCTTGTCGACGGCGTGGCAGGCCGTGCAGTTCTTGGCCTTGGCGAGGTCGAGGCTGGCGTGAGCCGGCGCGGCGGCGAGCAGCGCGGCCGCCGAGGCCAGACTCGCGATCAGGGTGCGGTTCATGCGTTCTCCGAAGGTGTCGGTGTGGGGACGGAGGTCCGGGTCGGCTCCGGGGCCCGCGCGATTCTAACGGCTCCCTCCGTTCGTGCGTTGACGCTCGCCGTCCGGCCGCCGGCCGTGGACGCTCCGTCGCGTGCCGCTCACGCTCGACGGTCGGAGAGACCCCCCCTGGATCGGAACATGGCCCTGCTCTGGATCGGTGTGCTGCTCGTGCTGCTCAGGTGGTTCGAGGTCGGCCCCTTCGCGGGGCTGTCGTGGTGGTGGGTGCTGGCGCCGCTGGGTCTGGCCTTCCTCTGGTTCGAGGCCTTCGAGCGGATCTTCGGCTTCGACCGCCGCCAGGTCGATCAGATGGAGTCCGAGCGTCGACGCAAGGAGCGCGTCGCCGCCCAGTTCGCGCCGCCCGGCGCGAAGAACGGTCGGCGCTGAAGCCGACGCCGCCGCGCGGGCGCCGCCGGCCCCGCCGCCGTCACTCGTCGAACGCGTCGGTCACCGCGCCGCGGCTCGCGCTCGACGCCAGCTTCGCGAACTTCGCCAGCACGCCGCGCGTGTAGCGCGGCGCCGGCGGCGTCCATTCGGCGCGGCGCCGTGCGAGTTCGGCGTCGTCGACGTTCAGCTGCAGCAGCAGCTTGTACGCGTCGACGGTGATCGAGTCGCCCTCGCGGATCAGCGCGATGTTGCCGCCCACCGCCGCCTCGGGCGCGACGTGGCCGACCACCATGCCCCAGGTGCCGCCCGAGAAGCGGCCGTCGGTGATCAGCGCCACCGACTCGCCCAGGCCCGCGCCGATGATCGCCGAGGTCGGCGCCAGCATCTCCGGCATGCCCGGTGCGCCCTTCGGGCCGAGGTAGCGCAGCACCAGCACGTCGCCGGCGTTGATCTTGTTGTCCATGATCGCGGTCATCGCCGACTGCTCGTCGTCGAAGACGCGCGCCGGACCGGTGAGCACCGGGCTCTTCAGGCCGGTGATCTTCGCGACCGAGCCCTCGGGCGACAGGTTGCCCTTCAGGATCGCGAGGTGGCCCTTGTCGTAGAGGGCGCGGTCCAGCGGGAAGATCACCTTCTGGTCGTCGCGCGGCTTCGACGGCACGTTCGCGAGCTCCTCGGCGAGCGTGCGGCCGGTGATGGTCATGCAGTCGCCGTGCATCAGGCCCGCGTCGAGCAGCAGCTTCATCACCTGGGGGATGCCGCCGGCCTTGTGCAGGTCGGTCGCGACGTACTGGCCCGAGGGCTTCAGGTCGCAGATGACCGGCACGCGCTGGCGGATGCGCTCGAAGTCGTCGATGGTCCAGTCGATCTCCGCCGCGTGTGCGATCGCCAGGTAGTGCAGCACCGCATTGGTCGAGCCGCCGGTCGCCATGATCAGCGTGACCGCGTTCTCGATCGACTTCTTCGTGACGATGTCGCGCGGCTTCAGGTCGCGCCGGACGGCCTCGACCAGCACGCGGGCCGATTCCTTCGCCGACTCGAGCTTGTCCGAATCGGGGTTGGCCATCGTCGAGGAGCCGAGCAGCGACATGCCCAGCGCCTCGAACGACGAGGACATCGTGTTCGCGGTGTACATGCCGCCGCACGAGCCGGTGCCGGGCACCGAGTTCTGCTCGATGCCGTCGAAGTCCTCCTGGCTCATCCGGCCGCGCGAGTACTCGCCCACCGCCTCGAAGATCGAGACGATGGTCAGGTCCTTGCCCTTCCAGTTGCCGGGCTTGATCGTGCCGCCGTAGACGTAGATCGCCGGCACGTTGCAGCGCAGGATGCCGATCATGCCGCCGGGCATGTTCTTGTCGCAGCCGTCCATCCACTGGCCCTGCACCGCGGTCTCGATGCAGTCGGCGATGACCTCGCGGGAGATCAGCGAGTACTTCATCCCCTCGGTGCCCATCGACATGCCGTCGGAGATCGTCGGCGTGCCGAAGATCTGCGGGTTGCCGCCGGCGGCGCGGATGCCCTCGACCGCGGCGTCGGCCAGCGGCTGCAGACCCGAGTTGCAGGGCGTGATCGTCGAGTGGCCGTTCGCGATGCCGACCATCGGGTTCGCGAAGTCGGTCTTCCGGTAGCCCATCGCGTAGTACATCGAGCGATTGGGGGCTCGGGCGACGCCTTCGGTGATGTTGCGGGAGCGGCGGTTCGCGGTCATCGCGGGTCTCCGTATCGTGCGGGTCGGGCGCCATCGGGCGCGGGCAGGGGGGCGATGGTACGCAAGCGGGGAGCCAACGTAAAATATTCGGGAATCGACCTTCCGATATGAAAAGAGTATCGCTGCCCCAGCTGCCCCCCGACCTGCAGGGCATCGACCTCCGGGCCCTCGGCTACTTCCGCGCGGTGGCCGCCGAAGGGCACTTCGGCCGGGCCGCGGCGCGGCTGTCGATGTCGCAGCCGCCGCTGTCGGTCGCGGTCCGCGCGCTCGAGTCCCGGCTCGGCGTGACACTGCTCGAACGCCACCGGACGGGGGTGGTGACCACCGCCGCCGGCGAGGTGCTGGCGCGCGAGCTCGACGCGTTCTTCCCGCGCTTCGCCGAGATGCTCGGGCGGGTGAAGGCCACGGCGCTCGGCGAGGCGGGCGCGCTGAGGATCGGCTTCGTGACGCCCGCCGAGTACAGCTTCCTGCCGACGGGCGTGCGCGAGTTCCGGCTGCGGCATCCGGGCATCGGGCTGGTGCTGCGCGAGATGACCAGCGACGCCCAGTTCGATGCCCTGCGCGATGGCGAACTCGACGCGGGCTTCGCGCTGCCGCCCGTGCCGCACCGCGGACTGGCCTGGCGGCCGGTGCTGCGCGAGCCGCTGCTGCTGGCCCTGCCGTCCGAGCATCCGGCCGCACGCACGGCGCCGGGCCGACCGCTGCGGCTCGCCCGCGTCGCCGACCTTCCGCTGCTGGTCTTCCCCCGCGACAAGGCGCCTGCGCTGCACGACGAGATCCTCGGGCTGTTCGCCCGCGCGGGCATCGTGCCGACGATCGGCCAGGAGGCGATCCAGATGCAGACCATCGTGTCGCTGGTCGCCGCGGGGCTGGGAATGGCGGTGGTGCCGGCGAGCCTTCGCAACCTGCAGCGGCGCGGCGTGGTCTATCGCGAGCCGGCGGGCCGGCCCGCGCAGGTCGAGGTCGGGCTGGTCTGGCGCGACGACGACGCGTCGCCGGCGTTGGCGCGCTTCGTCGCGCACTGGGCCGCGGTGGGGTGAGCGCCACATCCGGTGCCGCCCGTCCCCGCCGCCGCGCCGCCGGGCGAACGTCAGGCTCGGATATCCACACTTAATGGCCTTTTTGCCCACATGAACCGCGGGGATGCCTAGTCCGGACGGGCGAGGCGTGCGACAGTGCTCCGACGCTCACTCGGCGCGTTCTCCGACTGCATGCTGACTCCTCCCGTGCTCCCCGACGAACGCCAGCGCCTCGAGGTGCTGCGCGGCCTGGGCGTGCTCGATGCCCCGCCGGATCCGGCGCTGGACGAGCTGACCCGATGGGCGTCGGAAGTGACGGACACCCCGATCGCGCTGCTGTCGCTGATCGAGGAGCACCGGCAGTGGTTCCGGTCGCGCGTCGGCCTCGATCGGACCGAGACCCCGCGCGAGCAGGCGTTCTGCGCGCACGCCATCGCCCAGCCCGGCCCCTTCGTCGTCGAGGACGCCCACGCGGATCCGCGCTTCGCGGACAACCCGCTGGTGACCGGCGAGCCGGGCATCCGCTTCTACGCCGGCATCCCGCTGCACGTCGGCGGCTGCGCGATCGGCACGCTGTGCGTGATCGACCGTCGTCCGCGGCGGCTCGACGAGCGCGCGCTCGCCCAGCTGGGACGGATCGGCGCGCTGGCGGCGGACCGGCTCGCCCGCCAGCGCGACCAGGCCGCCGCGGTGCTGTCGGGCGCGCGGCTGGCCGACTTCCTCGGCGCCACCGGCGACTGGTTCTGGGAAACCGCGGGCCTGCGCGTCAGCTGGGTCTCGGACAACGTCCGCCGCGTGCTGGGGATCGAGCCGGCCGCGTACGCCGGACACCTGGTGATCGAGGGGATGGTCGACGACCTCGCCGACGCGCGCGAGCTGAACCACCAGGCGCTGGCGGCGATCCGGGCGCAGGTGCCGTTCCGCGACCTCACCGTCCGGCGCAAGGCGGCCGACGGCATGCGCCTGGTCGTCAAGAGCGGGGTGCCCGTGCGCGACGAGACCGGCCGCTTCGTCGGCTACCGCGGGGTCTCGCGCGACGTCACCGCCGTGCAGGCGGCCCGGGAGGGCGTGGCCTTCTCCGAACGGCGGCTCGCCGAGGCCATCGAGGCCATCGACGAGCCCTACGTGATGACCGACCCGGCGGGTCGCATCGTGCTGACCAACGCCCGCGGGCGCGAGCTGAACCTCGCGCCTGGCGAGCCGGTGCCCGAGGACTGGGACGAGCTGGTGCTGAGGCAGATCTCGGAGGGCGTGATCGAGAGCGCCCGCGGGCGCGAGGCCGAATGGCTCGCCGAACGCACCGTGCGTCGCGGCTCGAATCCCGGGCCGATCGCCGTGCGGCGCGGCGGCCGCGACTTCCTGCTGCGCGACGTCGTGCTGTCCGACGGCAGCTGCGTGACCGCGGGACAGGACGTGACCGCGATCCGCGCAGAGCACCGCGCGGCCCTCGATGCGGCGAGCCGGCTCGCGCTCGCGCTGTCGACCGCGGGCCTGACGATCTGGGAGTGCGACTTCGACACGAAGGCGCTGCGGCTGATCGGCGAGCTCCCGCCGGAGGACGCCGGCACCGTGACCGCGTCGAGCATCGACGACTGGCTGGCCCGGGTGGCCGACGAGGACCGCGCGCGGATCGAGACCGGCCTCGCCGACGTCTGGAATGCCCGGCGCGACGTGCTGCGCGACGAGCTGACCCTGCACTCGCCCGACGGGCCCCTGCGGATCGCGATCTCCGTCGCGCTCGAGCGGGCGACGCCGGAGCGGCCGCGCCGGCTGGTCGCGGTGCGTCGGGATGTGACCGCCCTGCGTCGGGCCGAGGAGGCGGCGCGGCTGAAGTCCGCGGCCGACCTCGCGAACCGCGCGAAGTCGGAGTTCCTCTCGCGCGTGGGCCACGAGCTGCGCACGCCGCTGAACGCGATCCGCGGCCTCGCGCAGGTGATGCAGCGCGAGGCCGGCGATGCGACCTCGCCGCGACACGCGATGATCGGCCACGTCCTCACCGCGAGCGAGCACCTCGCCGCGCTGCTCGACGACCTGCTCGACATGGCCCAGGTGGAGTCCGGGCGCCTGTCGATCCGCAGCGAGCCGGTGGCGGTCGCGGCGATCGTCCGCGACTGCCTGAGGATGATCGCGCCGCAGGCGGCCGGCCACGGGATCGCGCTGGAGGCCGGCCGGATCCCCGACGGCATGCGCGTGATGGCCGATTCGACGCGCCTGCGCCAGATCCTGCTCAACCTCGCCTCGAACGCGGTCAAGTACAACCGGCCGCAGGGCCGCGTGCGGATCGAGGCCGAGGGCGACCCGGGCGACGGCTTCGCGCAGATCTCCGTGACCGACACCGGGCCGGGCCTCACCCGCGAGGAGATCGCGCGGGTCTTCAAGCCCTTCGAGCGGCTCGCGCGCGCGGACGGCCTGCCCACCGAGGGGCTGGGGCTCGGGCTGTCGATCGCCCAGGGCCTCGCGCAGGCGATGGGCGGCTCGATCGTCGTCGACAGCGATCCGGGCCGGGGCACGACCTTCACGGTGCACCTGCCCGCGGCCGCCGCGGGCGCGGCCGACGAGCCGGCGCTCGCCGGGCCGCAGGCGCGGATCGCGCGGGGAGACCCGCCGCGCCGCGTGCTCTACGTCGAGGACAACCGGTTGAACGGGCTGCTGATGACGCAGATCGCGCGCCAGGTGCCCGGGGTCTCGCTGCGCGTCGTCGAGAGCGGCGAGGAGGCGCTGGAGACGATCGCCACCTTCGGGCCCGATCTGCTGCTGCTCGACCAGGACCTGCCCGGCATCGACGGCCACGAGGTGTTCCGTCGCCTCAGGACCGACCCGCGCTGGGCCCGGCTGCCGGTCGTGCTGGTCTCGGCCGACGCGAATTCCGAGAGCATCGCGCGGGCCCGCGAGCTGGGCTTCGACGACTACTGGGTCAAGCCGCTGGACGTCGGCCGCGTGATCGGCGCGCTGGGCGGCGCACCCGGGCTCGAGACGCAGGACCTGCCGGCCGGCGCCTGAGGCCCCGAGACGGTCGTGCCGGATCGCGCGGACGATCCGGCGGCGGCCGGGGCCGCGTGCGAGTCGTGGGACAATGCCCGTCGATTCCAGGCTCCCGCCGGCCCCTCTCCGGCCCGTCCCCGTCGATGCTGACCCATCCCGAGTTCGACCCGGTCGCGCTGCAGCTCGGCCCGCTCGCGATCCGCTGGTACGGACTGATGTACCTGGTCGCGTTCGCCGCGTTCTACGCGCTCGGCCGCTGGCGGGTCGGGCACACCCACTACCGGGCCGCCACCGGCCTCTCGCCCGCGGACGTCGAGGACCTGCTGTTCCACGGCGTGCTCGGCGTGGTGCTGGGCGGGCGGCTCGGCTACGTGCTGTTCTACAAGCCCGGCTACTACCTGCAGCATCCGCTCGAGGTCTTCGCGGTCTGGCAGGGC
>JBAXJZ010000005.1:0-26154 GCA_037137595.1 Burkholderiales bacterium
CCCGCTGCCGCGGGCCGACTCCGCCTCGATCGCCGCGCCCGTGCGCGCGGCCGCGACGGGCGGATCCCGCAGCGGCGCCACCGGCCGTGGCCGCTGACCGTCTCGACTGGGCCCGCGACGGGCGCGACTGGCCCCACCGGGAGGCCAGCCGCTTCGTCGACGCCGGCGGGCTGCGCTGGCACGTCCAGCATTTCGGCGCGGACCCGCAGGCCCCGCTGCTGCTGCTGCTGCACGGCACCGGCGCCGCCACGCACTCGTGGCGCGGCCTCGCGCCGCGCCTCGCCGCGTCGTTCCGCGTGATCGCGCCCGACCTGCCCGGGCACGGCTTCACTGACCTGCCCGCCGCGCGCGGCCTGTCGCTGCCCGGCATGGCCGAGTCGGTGGGCGCGCTGCTCGCCGTGCTCGGCGTCTCGCCGGACCTCGTCGTCGGTCATTCGGCGGGCGCCGCGATCGGCGCGCGAATGACGCTCGACGGACGCTGCGCGCCGCGCGGCCTCGTCGGCCTGAACCCGGCCTTCGTGCCCTTCGGCGGCGTGCCCGGCCAGCTCTTCTCGCCGGCCGCGCGCTGGCTGGGCGGCCTGTCGGCCGCGCCGCGCCTGTTCGCGCGGATCGGCGCGTCGCCGGTCGTGCTCGACCGGCTGCTGCGCGGCACCGGCTCCGAGATCGGCGCCGACGGCCGCCGCGCCTACGCGACCCTGGTCACGAACCCCGGTCACGTCGCCGGCGCGCTCGGCATGATGGCGCGCTGGGACCTGCGCCCGCTCGAACGCGAGCTGCCGCGGCTGCCGTGCCCGCTGCTGATGATCGTCGGCGCCCGCGACCTGACCGTCCCGCCCGACCAGGCGCACGCGATCGCCGATCGGGTGCCCGGCGCGCTCGTCGAGACCCTCGCCGGTCTCGGGCACCTCGCCCACGAGGAGCGCCCCGACCAGGTTTCCGCCCGGATCTGCGCGTTCGCCGCGCGGCTCGGGCTGCCCGCCGCCCGCTGCGAGCGGGCGCCCCGTTCCGACACCCTGCCCGTCAACAGTGCGTGACGTCTGTCACTGTCCTGGACAAATGACATCACGTTCCGTCGATCCGGCCGACCCGTTCCCAGAGGTGCCCATGTCAGCGATCGCCCCGCTCCCGTCGAACCGCCGCGCCTTCGAAGTCGGCGTCCCGTCGCCCTCGCCCTCGCCGCTGGCGCTCGCCGAGGCCGACCTCGCCGCCTGCCGTGCGCAGCTCGCCGACGGCTCGCGCACCTTCCTCGCCGCCTCGCGGCTGCTGCCGCGCGGGGTACGCGATTCGGCCTGCGCGCTCTACGCGTTCTGCCGCAGCGCCGACGACGCGGTGGACCTCGACACCGTCGACGAGCTGGCCGCGGTCGCACGGCTGCGCACGCGGCTGCAGCGAATCTACGACGGCGAGCCCGGGCCGTCGGCCGCGGACCGCGCGATGGCCCGCGTCGTCGCCCGTCACCGGCTGCCGCGCGAGCTGCCCGAGGCGCTGCTCGACGGCTTCGAGTGGGACGCGCGCGGCCGCCGCTACGAGACCATCGAGGACCTGCACGACTACGCCGCGCGCGTGGCGGGCACCGTGGGCGCGATGATGGCCGTGCTGATGGACCGGCGCTCGGCCGAATGTGTCGCACGCGCCTGCGACCTCGGCGTCGCGATGCAGCTGTCGAACATCGCGCGCGACGTCGGCGAGGACGCGCGTCGCGGCCGGCTCTACCTGCCGCTGCGCTGGCTGCGCGAGGCCGGCGTCGACCCCGACGCGTGGCTCGCGAACCCGGTGTTCGACGCGCGGATCGGATCGGTGGTGCGTCGTCTGCTCGCCGCGGCCGACGCGCTCTACCTGCGCGCCGAAGCCGGCATCGGCCTGCTGCCCGCGTCGTGCCGCCCGGGCATCCAGGCCGCGCGCGTGCTCTATGCCGAGATCGGCCACGAGGTCGAGCGCCGCGGCTGCGATTCGGTCTCGCAGCGCGCGGTGGTCTCGCGCCCGCGCAAGGCCGCGCTGCTCGCGCAGGCGCTCGCCTCGGGCGCCCTCGCGCGCCGCCCCGGCGGCGCCGTGTTCCCGGCCTTGCCGGCGGTCCGCTATCTCGTCGACGCGGCGATCGAGGACGACGCGCCCGGCGCGCACGACGACGACACGCCGCTCGCCGCGATGGGCAGCGTCGAACGCGCGATCTGGGTGATCGGCCTGTTCGAGCGCCAGGCCCGCCGCGACCAGGGCCGCCGCGACCGCCGCGTCGCGTCCTGACCAGGGGTCGCGGCCCACGCCGCGACTCGGAAGTCGTTGACGCCCCCTGGCGAAGTGTCTATGGTGATTGACATGGACAACCGACGCGCCGACGTGACACTCGCCGGCGCGTCCCCGACACGGGACGGCATCGCATGGACACGCTCGCGCGGATCGAACAGGCCCTCGACGCGGCACTGAAGCGGCACGAAGTCCCCGGCGCCCCGCCGCGGCTCGCGGCCGCGGTGCGCCACGCGGTCTTCCCCGGCGGCGCGCGGATCCGCCCGCAGCTGTGCCTCGCGGTGGCCCGGGCCTGCGGCGACGACGATCCCGCCCTCGCCGACGCGGCCGCGATCTCGCTCGAGATGCTCCACTGCGCATCGCTGGTCCACGACGACCTGCCCGCCTTCGACGACGCGGCCACGCGCCGCGGCCGCCCCTCGGTGCAGGCCGCGTTCGGCGAGCCGCTCGCGATCCTCGCCGGCGACGCGCTGATCGTCCGCGCGTTCGAGGTCCTGGCCGAGGCCGCGGGCCGTTCGCCGCAGCGCCTCGCGCCCGTGCTCTCGACGATCGCCGCCGGCACCGGCACGCCCTTCGGCATCGTCGCCGGCCAGTCCTGGGAGTGCGAGCCGCGCGTCTCGCTGTCCGACTACCAGCGCGCCAAGACTGGCGCGCTCTTCGCCGCGGCCACCGCCGCCGGCGCGCAGGCCGCGGGCGCCGACGGCCGCATCTGGCGCGGTCTCGGCGACCGGCTCGGCGAGGCCTACCAGGTGGCCGACGACATCCGCGACGTGCTGTCCGATCCCGACGTGCTCGGCAAGCCGATCGGCCAGGACGTGCTGCTCGGCCGCCCGAGCGCGGCCCGCGAGCTCGGCCTCGACGGCGCGATCTTCCACTTCGAGTCGCTGGTCGCGCAGGCGATCGCGGCGATCCCCGACTGCGCGGGCGCGTCCCGACTGCGAGCCCTGGTATGGATGGAATCCGAACGGCTGGTGCCGAAGGCGTGGTGCGAGGACGCGGCGCGCCGGGCGGCGACGGCCTGACCGCGCGCCCGACCCTGCGCGACCGCTGGCGCGCGCTGCGCGACCGGCTGCTCACGAGCCCGGAGTTCCACCGGCGGGCGGCCGCGTTCCCGCTCACGCGGCCCTTCGTGCGCCGCGACGCGCGCGCGCTCTTCGACGTGGTGGCCGGCTTCACCTACACGCAGGTGCTGCTCGCCTGCGTGAGGCTGCACGTGCTCGAGACGCTCGCCGACGGCCCGCTGTCCGCCGAGGACCTCGGCCGCCGCTGCGGCCTGTCGCCCGACGCGCTCGCCAGGCTCACCGCCGCCGCCGCGTCGCTGCATCTGCTCGAGCGCCGCGACGACGGCCGCTGGGGCCTCGGCCGCCTGGGTGCGCCGGTGGTCGCGCTGCCGTCGGTGGCCGCGATGATCGAGCACCACGCCACGCTCTACGAGGACCTCACCGATCCGGTGGCGCTGCTGCGCGGCGAGCGCGACACCTCGATGTCGGGCTACTGGCCCTACGCCGACACCGCGCCCGGCTCCGCACCCGAGCGGCTCGACACCGGCCGCGTCGCCGAGTACTCGCAGCTGATGTCGGTGACCCAGCCGCTGGTGGCCGAGCAGGTGCTCGACGCCTATCCGTTCGCGAAGCACCGCCGGCTGCTCGACGTGGGCGGCGGCGAGGGCGCGTTCCTGATGGCCGCGGCCGAGCGTGCGCCGAACCTCGAGCTGATGCTCTTCGACCTGCCGGCCGTGGCCGACCGCGCCCGCGCGCGGTTCGCGCAGTCGGGCCTCGCCCGGCGGGCCACCGCGCACGGCGGCAGCTTCCTCGCCGATCCCCTGCCCGCGGGCGCCGACCTGATCACCCTGGTGCGCGTGCTCTTCGACCACCCCGACGAGCGCGTGCTGGCGATCCTGAAAGCGGTCCGGGCCGCCTTGCCCGCCGACGGAACCCTGCTCGTGTGCGAGCCGATGTCCGGGACACCCGGCGCGGAGGCGATCGGCGACGCGTACTACGGCCTGTACCTGCTCGCGATGGGCAAGGGCCGCTCGCGGACCCCGGAACGCATCGCGGCACTGCTGAAGGACGCGGGATTCGGCTCGGTCGACCTGCTGCCGACCCGTCTTCCGCTGCAGACCCGCGTGCTCCGCGCGCGCCCCTGAGTTCGCGCGTGTCATTTCCTCATCGTCCTGGACAACCCCGACTGTCCATTTTGCTTGACATCTTGCACAGTAAGCCTACGATGACATTCCCAAGGGAGCATTGAGATGCTTTCGAGCACGATGAACGTGAACGCAAGAGCGGTGGTGCTCGAGAAACCCGAGCACATCCAGGTCAACGCAGTGACGCTCGCCGAACCCGGCGAGTCGGACGTCATCGTCCAGGTCGACTACAGCGGCATCTCCACCGGCACGGAGAAGCTGCTCTACACCGGCCGCATGCCCACCTTCCCCGGCATGGGCTACCCGCTGGTGCCCGGCTACGAGTCCGTCGGCCGCGTGGTGCACGCCGGCAGCGACTCGGGCTTCGCGGGCGGCGAGACCGTCTACGTCCCCGGCGCGCGCTGCTTCGGCGAGATCAAGGGCCTGTTCGGCGGCTCGGCCTCGAAGCTGGTCGTGCCCGGCGAGAAGGTCGTGCCGATCAGCGACACGCTCGGCGAGCAGGGCATCCTGCTGGCGCTCGCGGCCACCGCCTACCACGCGGTCTCCGGCGGCGGCCTGCGCGAGAAGATCGTCCCGCCCGACCTGATCGTCGGCCACGGCGTGCTCGGCCGCCTTCTCGCGCGGATGACCGTGCTGGGCGGCCATCCGGCGCCGACCGTCTGGGAGACGAACCCGCGCCGCATGGGCGGGGCCGACGGCTACCCGGTCGTGGACCCGAAGGACGACGACCGCCGCAACTACCGGGCGATCTACGACGTCAGCGGCGACGCCTCGCTGCTCGATGCGCTGGTGATGCGGCTCGCCCCCGGCGGCGAGATCGTGCTCGCCGGCTTCTACACGACGCCGCTGTCGTTCATGTTCGCGCCGGCCTTCATGCGCGAGGCGACGATCCGCTGCGCGGCCGAGTGGAAGAAGCCCGACCTGCTCGCCGTGCGCTGGCTGATGGAGACGGGTCACCTGTCTCTCGACGGCCTGATCACCCACCGTTCCGAGGCGACCCGCGCCTCGGGCGCCTATCCCATCGCGTTCGACGACGCCGACTGTCTGAAGATGGTCCTCGACTGGAGGCACTGCGCATGAGCACCCAAGGAATCCCCGCGTCTGCCACCGTGCAGTTCATCGCGAAGGAACTGCTGCGCGCCGAGGCGGCGATCGAGCCGGACGCGCCCGCCACCGGCCCCGTCACGAAAGAGACGCAGATCATCGCGATCTACGGCAAGGGCGGCATCGGCAAGAGCTTCACGCTCGCGAACCTCAGCTACATGATGGCCCAGCAGGGCAAGAAGGTCCTGCTGATCGGCTGCGACCCGAAGAGCGACACCACCTCGCTGCTGTTCGGCGGCCGGGCCACGCCCACCATCATCGAGACCTCGTCGCGCAAGAAGGCCGCGGGCGAGGCGGTGACCATCTCCGACGTCTGCTTCAAGCGCGACGGCGTGTTCGCGATGGAGCTCGGCGGCCCCGAGGTCGGGCGCGGCTGCGGCGGGCGCGGGATCATCCACGGCTTCGAGACCCTCGAGAAGCTCGGCTTCCACGACTGGGGCTTCGACTACGTGCTGCTCGACTTCCTGGGCGACGTGGTCTGCGGCGGCTTCGGCCTGCCGATCGCGCGCGACATGTGCCAGAAGGTCATCGTCGTGGGTTCGAACGACCTGCAGTCGCTCTACGTCGCGAACAACGTCTGCTCCGCGGTCGAGTACTTCCGCAAGCTCGGCGGCAACGTGGGCGTCGCCGGCATGGTGATCAACAAGGACGACGGCACCGGCGAGGCGCAGGCCTTCGCCGAGCGCGCCGGCATCCCGGTCCTCTCCGCGATTCCCGCGCACGAGGACATCCGCCGCAAGAGCGCGTCCTACGAGATCATCGGCCGCCCCGGCGGCCAGTGGGGCCCGATCTTCGAGCAGCTCGCGACCAACGTCGCCGAGGCGCCGCCGGTGCGGCCGAAGCCGCTGACGCAGGACGCGCTGCTCGGGCTGTTCTCGGGCTCGGCGGTGGGCCGCGACGTGGTCCTCGAGCCGGCGACGATGGCCGACATGACGGGCAGCGTCTCGCTGGTGAAGCCGTCGCTCGAAGTCGTCTACGACTCGGCGGCCTGAGGCGAGACCGATGGACACGCCGACGACCCCGGACGTCCCGAATCCCGCCGCCCTGCAGGGCGACGGGCTGGGCTGCCATTCGGGCCGCGACGCGATGCTCGCGGCGGCCGATGCGGCGGGCAAGGGCGAGGTGCTGCAGCAGTACGCGCAGGACTACCCGAAGGGCCCGCACGACCAGCCGCAGAGCATGTGCCCCGCGTTCGGCTCGCTGCGGGTGGGCCTGCGGATGCGCCGCACGCAGACGATCCTCTCCGGCTCGGCCTGCTGCGTCTACGGCCTGACCTTCACCTCGCACTTCTACGGCGCGCGCCGCAGCGTGGGCTACGTGCCGTTCAACAGCGAGACGCTGGTGACCGGCAAGCTGTTCGAGGACATCCGCGAGTCGGTCCACGCCCAGGCCGACCCGTCGAAGCTCGACGCGATCGTCGTCATCAACCTCTGCGTGCCGACCGCATCGGGCGTGCCGCTGCAGCTGCTGCCCAAGGCGATCAACGGCGTGCGCGTGATCGGCATCGACGTGCCGGGCTTCGGCGTGCCGACGCACGCGGAAGCGAAGGACGTCCTGGCCGGCGCGATGCTGCGCTACGCCCGCACCGAGGTCGAGGCCGGCCCCGTGGCCGCGCCGCGCACGGGCCGCTCCGAGCGCCCCACCGTCACGCTGCTGGGCGAGATCTTCCCGGCCGACCCGGTGGGCATCGGCATGATGCTCGACCCGATGGGCCTGGCCGCCGGCCCCGTGGTGCCCACCCGCGAATGGCGCGAGCTCTACGCCGCGCTCGACACGGTGGCGGTCGCCGCACTGCATCCGTTCTACACCGCGTCGATCCGCGAGTTCGAGGCGGCCGGCCGCCCGATCGTGGGCTCCGCGCCGGTGGGCCACGACGGCACCGAGGCCTGGCTCCAGGCGATCGGCACCGCAGCCGGCGTCGCGCAGTCGAAGATCGACAGCGCGAAGAACCGCTTCCTGCCCGCGATCCGCGCCGCGCTGTCGGCCACGCCGATCAAGGGCCGGATCACGATGAGCGGCTACGAAGGCTCGGAGCTGATCGTCGCGCGGCTGCTCGTCGAGAGCGGCGCGGACCTGCGCTACGTCGGCACCGCCTGCCCGCGCACCCCGTGGAGCGACGCCGACCGCCAGTGGCTCGAGGCCCGCGGCGTGCACGTGCAGTACCGCGCGTCGCTCGAGCAGGACCTCGCCGCGATGGCGGAGTTCAAGCCGGACCTGGCGATCGGCACGACGCCGGTCGTGCAGGCCGCCAAGCAGGCCAGCGTCCCGGCGCTCTACTTCACGAACCTGATCTCCGCCCGGCCGCTGATGGGGCCGATGGGCGCGGGCTCGCTCGCGACGGTGATCAACGCCGCGATCGCGAACAAGGGCCGCTTCGACGCGATGAAGGACTTCTTCGGCGACGCCGGCGAAGGCGACAAGTCCGGCGTCTGGAGCGAGGTGCCGGTCGCGCGCCCCGAGTTCCGCGAGCACACGCGCCGCCAGGTGATCAAGCTCATCAAGCGCCGCAAGGCCGAGGAGATGATCTGATGCTGGTGCTAGACCACGACCGCGCCGGCGGCTACTGGGGCGCCGTCTACGTCTTCACGGCCATCAAGGGCCTGCAGGTGGTGATCGACGGCCCGGTGGGCTGCGAGAACCTGCCGGTGACCTCGGTGCTGCACTACTCCGACGCGCTGCCCCCGCACGAGCTGCCGATCGTCGTCACCGGGCTCGCCGAGGAGCAGCTCGGCCGCGAGGGCACCGAGGGCGCGATGAAGCGCGCGCACGCGGTGCTCGACCCCGACCTGCCCGCGGTGGTGGTCACCGGCTCGATCGCCGAGATGATCGGCGGCGGCGTGACCCCCGAGGGCACGACGCTGATGCGCTTCCTGCCGCGCACCATCGACGAGGACCAGTGGCAGTGCGCGAACCGCGCGATGCTCTGGCTCTGGAACGAGTACGGACTGCGCAAGGTCCCCGAGCGCAAGCCCCGCGCCGAGGGGGTCAAGCCCCGCGTGAACCTGATCGGCCCCTGCTACGGCACCTTCAACATGCCGAGCGACCTGGCCGAGATCCGCCGCCTGGTCGAGGGCATCGGCGCCGAGGTCAACATGACCTTCCCGCTGGGCTCGCACCTGGCCGACGTGCAGAACCTCGCCGACTCGGACGCGAACGTCTGCCTGTACCGCGAGTTCGGCGAGTCGCTGTGCGAGGCGCTCGGCCGCCCATGGCTGCGGGCGCCCGTGGGCCTTCACGCCACCACCAAGTTCCTGCGCGCGCTGGGCGAGATCCTGGGCCTGGATCCCGAGCCCTTCATCGAGCGCGAGAAGCACACGACGATCAAGCCGCTGTGGGACCTGTGGCGCTCGGTCACCCAGGACTTCTTCGCGACCGCGAGCTTCGGCGTGGTGGCCGGCGAGACCTACGCACGCGGCCTGCGCCGCTTCCTCGAGGACGAGATGGGCATGCCCTGCTCGTTCTCGGTGTCGCGCAAGGCCGGCGAGAAGACCGACAACGCGGCGATCCGCGAGCTCGTGCAGTCGAAGAAGCCGCTGGTGCTCTTCGGCAGCTACAACGAGCGGATGTACGCGGCGGAAACGAACGTGCGCTGCACCTACATCCCGTCGTCGTTCCCCGGCGCGATCGTGCGCCGGCACACCGGCACGCCGTTCATGGGCTACTCCGGCGCGACCTACGTCGTGCAGGAAGTCTGCAACGCGCTCTTCGACGCGCTCTTCCACATCCTGCCGCTGGGCACCGAGATGGATCGCGTCGAGGCGACCCCGGCGCGTGCGGTGGCGGCGAACGAGACGCACCGCTGGGAGGATGCCGCGCAGCGCCTGCTCGCCGACCTCGTCGCCGCGGAGCCGGTGCTCGTGCAGATCTCGGCCGCGAAGCGGCTGCGCGACCGTGCCGAGCGCGACGCGCGCCGCGCCGGCGAATCGGTCGTCACCGCCGCCCGCGTCGCGGGCGCGCGCGACGCGCTGAGACAAGGAGAGGCCGCATGAGCCGCGCCCGCCCCACCGGGTCGTGCGCCGCGTGCGAGCGGCCCGTCGAATCGGATTTGTCCGGACTCCTCCGGACCCACAGGACGTCGCGGCATCCGGCCGCGTCTGCCCCCGCCGCGCGGGCCCAGCGCGGCACCGGCCGACAGGCCGTCAAGTAAGGAGCTGACCGTATGGCAGAGAAGAGAAGTTCCATCTCGGGCCTGACCGACGAGGAAGCGCAGGAGTTCCACAAGTTCTGGGTTCAGGGCTTCGTGGGCTTCACGGCCGTGGCCGTCGTCGCGCACTTCCTGGTCTGGGCCTGGCGCCCCTGGTTCAACTGATCCGTCCCCAGAGAGGGTGACCTCATGGCACACGTACCCGTTCCGTCACGGCACCACTGGTCCGACCGCGCCTCCCCCGCGTTCTGGCTGCTGTTCGTCGTGCTCTTCGCCGTCTTCCTGACGGTGGCGATCTCGTCGGCGCTGTTGACGCTGCGGTGGCGTGCCTGGTTGCCCGGGGCCGAAAGCGAGCGATCGCTGATCGGTGGAGTCACGTCCGCGGTCTACACCGCGCTGTCGCACGTCTTCTAGACGTGCACTTAGGAGAGACATTCACATGTGGCGTATCTGGAGATTGTACGACCCGCTCAGGGCCATGGTCGTTCAGGGCATCTTCCTGTTCGGCCTGGCGGCGATGATCCATCTCATCCTGCTGAGCACCGACCGTTTCAACTGGCTCGACGGCCCGAAGGCCAAGCCCGCGGCGTCTCAGAACGCCCCGATGCCGGCGCCGGCGCCGGCCACGAAGTAGCGGAAGAAAGCGGCGAGCGACGCCGGGGCCCCCGCCCCGTCGTCGCCCGTCGCCCAGACGGAGGATCCGATCATGGCGATGCTCAGCTTCGAAAAAAAATATCGCGTGCGTGGAGGGACCCTGCTCGGGGGTGACCTCTTCGACTTCTGGGTGGGGCCGTTCTACGTCGGGTTCTTCGGCGTCACGACGATCTTCTTCTCCCTCGTCGGCACCGCGCTCATCCTCTACGGCGCGGCCCTCGGCCCGACGTGGAACCTCTGGCAGATCAACATCGCGCCACCGGACCTGAAGTACGGGCTCGGACTCGCGCCGATGAAGGAGGGCGGCCTGTGGCAGGTCATCACGATCTGCGCGATCGGCGCCTTCGCATCGTGGGCGCTGCGCGAGGTCGAGATCTGCAGGAAGCTCGGCATCGGCTACCACGTGCCGGCCGCCTTCAGCATGGCGATCTTCGCCTACGTCACCCTGGTGGTGATCCGGCCGATCCTGCTGGGCGCCTGGGGCCACGGGTTCCCGTACGGGATCCTGAGCCACCTCGACTGGGTGTCGAACGTCGGCTACCAGTACCTGCACTTCCACTACAACCCGGCGCACATGATCGCCGTGTCGTTCTTCTTCGCGACGACCTTCGCGCTGTCGCTGCACGGCGCCGCGGTGCTGTCGGCGACGAACCCGAAGAAGGGCCTGGAGGTGAAGACCCCCGAGCACGAGGACACCTTCTTCCGCGACACGATCGGCTACTCGATCGGCACGCTGGGCATCCACCGCCTCGGCCTGTTCCTCGCGCTGTCGGCCGGCTTCTGGAGCGCGGTGTGCATCGTGATCAGCGGTCCCTTCTGGACGCGCGGCTGGCCCGAGTGGTGGGGCTGGTGGCTCGCGCTGCCGATCTGGAAATGAGCGGAGACTAAGCCATGGCCCAGTACCAGCCCTTTTCGCCGCCGTACCAGAACCTGTTCACCCAGGTCCAGGTCGTCGGCCCGATCCACGACGGCCCGGACCTGCCGACCGAGCGCGAGAACCGCGAGCGGATCTTCACGCCCGTCCTGTCCTGGCTGTTCGGCCTGCTCGGCAACGCGCAGATCGGACCGATCTACCTCGGCACGCTCGGCATCCTGTCGATCTTCTGCGGCGTGGTCGCCTTCCAGATCATCGGTTGGAACATGCTCGCGTCGGTCGACTACAGCCCGATCGAGATGCTGCGCCAGCTGCCCTGGCTCGCGCTCGAGCCGCCGGCGCCCGGCAACGGCCTGAAGATCCCGCCGCTGAACCAGGGCGGCTGGTGGCTGATGACCGGCTTCTTCCTGACCGCATCGATGCTGCTCTGGTGGGCCCGGATGTACCGCCGCGCGCGCCAGCTCGGCATGGGCACCCACGTCGCCTGGGCGTTCGCCGCGGCGATCTGGCTGTACCTCGTGCTCGGCTTCTTCCGGCCGATCCTGATGGGCAGCTGGGGCGAGGCGGTGCCCTTCGGGATCTTCCCGCACCTGGACTGGACCGCGGCGTTCTCCATCCGCTACGGCAACCTGTTCTACAACCCGTTCCACATGCTGTCGATCGTGTTCCTCTACGGCTCGACGCTGCTGTTCGCGATGCACGGCGCGACGATCCTGGCCGTCACCCCGTACGGCGGCGAGCGCGAGATCGAGCAGATCGTCGACCGCGGCACCGCGTCCGAGCGCGCCGGCCTGTTCTGGCGCTGGACGATGGGCTTCAACGCGACGATGGAATCGATCCACCGCTGGGCCTGGTGGTTCGCGGTGCTGTGCCCCCTCACCGGCGGCATCGGCATCCTGCTGACCGGCACCGTCGTCGACAACTGGTTCCTGTGGGCCGTCAAGCACCACGTGGCGCCCGGCTACCCGGCCGTCTACCCGCCCGTGATCGACCCCGCCACGCTGATGGGAGTCAAGTGATGAGTCGCGCACGACTGACCAAGATCGTGCTGGCGGCCGCGGCCGTCGGCGCCCTGCTCGCCGGCTGCGAACGCCCGCCGATCGACAACGTCCAGGTGGGCTTCCGCGGCGTCGCGATGGAGCAGAACTACAACCCGCGGCTGATGGCGAAGGTCATCGAGGCCAACCAGCCCCCGGAGGCGCTGCCCCCGGTGCCCTCGGACGGTCCGAAGGCCGGCCAGGTCTACCAGAACGTCAAGGTGCTGGGCGACCTGAGCGTGGGCGAGTTCACGCGGCTGATGGCGGCGATGTCGCTGTGGGTCGCGCCGAAGGAAGGCCCCGAGGCGTCCTGCGTCTACTGCCACAACCCGGCGAACTTCGCCGACGACTCGAAGTACACGAAGATCGTCGCGCGGAAGATGGTCCAGATGACGCAGACCATCAACACCAAGTGGCAGACGCACGTGGCCCAGACCGGCGTCACCTGCTACACCTGCCACCGCGGCCAGCCGGTGCCCTCGCAGGTGTGGTTCGAACCGACGCCCCGCACGCACGACGTGAAGGGCATGCTCGGCGACCGCGCGCTGCAGAACGAGCCGGCCGACTCGGTGAAGCTCGCCTCGCTGCCCTACGATCCGTTCTCGCCGTACCTGAAGGACACGAAGGGCAGCGCGCCGATCCGCGTGCAGGGCGACACCGCGCTGCCGACGGGCAACCGCTCGTCGATCAAGCAGACGGAGTTCACCTACTCGCTGATGGTCCACATGTCCGACTCGCTCGGCGTGAACTGCACCTACTGCCACAACAGCCGTGCATGGAACGACTGGTCGCAGAGCCCGCCGCAGCGCGCGACCGCGTGGTACGGCATCCGGATGGCCCGGGAGCTGAACACCGACTACATGCTGCCGCTGACCAACGTGTTCCCCGCCAACCGCAAGGGCGAGATGGGCGACGTGCCGAAGGTCAACTGCGGCACCTGCCACCAGGGCGCGTACAAGCCGGTCTTCGGCGCGAAGATGGCCAAGGACCACCCCGAACTCGGCGGCGTGGCGGCCGCGAAGTGATGCAACGACCCACCCGGCCGGAGGCCTGAGCCTCCGGCCACGATCCCCGCTCCCGCCACCGCTCGGTGGCGGTTCGCTCAGGCGGTATCTCCCCGCTCGAGTGCCTGGCGGCGTCCGAAAGGACGCCGTCTTTTTTGGGTCGGGGCTTCGCGTCTTCGCGCGACCTTCAGGTGCCTTCCGACCGGTCGGCGGTTGCAACTCGACGCAACGCCGACTCGCAGGTTACACCACCGCCGGGATTCCGCGCGGATACTGACGCGGCCCCCCCCTGGCTGGAGTTCCCCCGATGGACGTCCCCACCCTGGTCGATCCCGGTGCCGTCACCGTGCCCGCCCCCGGCGCCGACCCCGATCGCGGCCCCCGTTCGCCCGCCGTCCGGGCGGCCGACGATGCCGAAACCCCCGTCGCAGGCGGCGCCCCCGTCGCGTCCGGCGTGACCGTCCTGGCCGCCACGGGCACCCTCGCCGGATGCGGCGGCGCCAGCCTCGACGCGCTCGTGCCGGCGGCAGCCTCCCTCCCGTCGACGACGACCGCGACGACGCCGTCGTCGACCCCGGGCGCGGGTACTCCGGCCCCCGGGACGACGACCCCGGCCGCCCCGCCGCCCACGCAGAAGGACGCGGCGCGCTTCCTGCTGCAGGCGCAGTTCTCCGCGAGCGACGAGGAGATCGCGGCGGTGATGGCGAACGGCTACGGCGCGTGGTTCGACGCGCAGCTCGCCGCCCCGACCGACCAGACCGCGTGGGACTGGCTCAACGCGAAGGGCTACAACGTCGTCGCCGACGCCACCCGCTACTACGACTCGATGACGCCGTCGTGGTTCATGGCCTGGCGCCAGCTGATCGCCTCGCGCGACGGCGTGCGCAAGCGGCTCGCACTCGCGCTCTCCGAGTACTTCGTCGTCTCGGGCATCAGCGTCGAGGTGTCCTGGCGCAGCCACGCGATGGCCGCCTGGTGGGACCTGCTGAACCGCGCGGTCACCGGCAACTTCCGGCAGGTGCTCGAGGAGGTGACGCTGAATCCGGCGATGGGCTTCTACCTGAACACCAAGGGCAACCAGAAGGAGAACGCCTCGACCGGGCGCGCGCCGGACGAGAACTACGCCCGCGAGGTGATGCAGCTCTTCACCATCGGCCTCGCCGAGCTGAACCCCGACGGCACGTCGAAGCTCGTCGGCGGCAAGCCGGTCGAGACCTACACGCTCGACGACGTGACGAACCTCGCCCGCGTGTTCACCGGCTACGACCTCGATCCCGCCGGCAGCAACGACGGCCCCTTCACCCGCGGCAGCACCGCGACCGACGGCAACGTCGCCGACCCGCAGCGACTGCGCAGCCGGATGAAGCTGAACCCCTCGCTGCATTCCCCGCTCGCCTCGACCTTTCTCGGCACCACCATCCCGGCGAACACCGACGGCGCGACCGCGCTCCGGATCGCGCTCGACCGCCTCTTCAACCACCCGAACCTCGCGCCCTTCTTCTCGCGCCAGATGATCCAGCGGCTGGTGACGAGCAACCCGAGCCCGGCCTACGTGCAGCGCGCGGCGGCGGTCTTCGCGAACAACGGCCGCGGCGTGCGGGGCGACATCGCCGCCGTGTTCCGCGCGATCCTGCTCGACCCCGAGGCGCGCTCGGCCGACGGCCTCGCGTCGCCCACCTTCGGCAAGGTCCGCGAGCCGATGGTCCGGTTCGTCCAGTGGGCGCGCACCTTCGGCGCCACGTCGGCCGACGACGGCTGGAAGCTCTACAACTATTCGGATCCCGGCACCAGCCTCGGCCAGCAGCCGCTGTGGGCGCCGTCGGTCTTCAACTACTTCCGGCCCGGCTTCGTGCCGCCGCAGACCTCCGTCGGCGCGGCGACGCTCACGAACCCGGAGTTCCAGATCGTCTCCGAGACCTCGGTGGCGGGCTACCTGAACTTCATGCAGACCGCGGTGCTGAGCGGCATCTCGTCGGCGCAGCTCAAGGCCGCCTACACGAAGGAGCTGCCGCTCGCGTCGAACCCCGCGGCGCTGGTCGACCGGCTCGACCTGCTGCTGACGGCCGGCCAGCTCGATGCCGACGTGAAGACGAGGATCGCCGGCGCGGTGGCCGCCATGCCCGCGCCGACCACCACCGCCGCCACGACGAACCGCGTCGCCGCGGCCGTCTTCATGGTCATGGCCTGCCCGGCCTACATCGTCCAGCAGTGAGGCCGCCGATCATGCGCTCCCACGCTCCGAACTCGGCCGCGCGCCGTCACTTCCTGTCCCGCGCCCGCGCGCTCGGCGTCGCCGGCGCGGCCTCCGGATGGGCGATGAACCTCGCCGCGATCGGCGAGGCCGCGGCCTTCGACGCCACCGACTACAAGGCGCTCGTCTGCGTCTTCCTGTACGGCGGCAACGACTTCCACAACACCATCGTCCCCTACGACAGCGCGAGCCACACCGCGTATTCGACGATCCGCGGCGGCACCACCGGGATCGCGATCGATCGCACCGCGCTCGCTGCCTCCGCGCTCGTGCCGACGGTGGCTCTGCCCGGCGGCCGACAGTACGCGCTCGCCCCCGGCATGGCGCCGCTGCTGCCGCTGTTCGACGCGGGGAAGATGGCGGTGCAGCTCAACGTCGGCCCGCTGGTGCAGCCGGTGACCCGCGCGCAGTACGACGCGCGCAACGTGCCGCTGCCGCCGAAGCTCTTCTCGCACAACGACCAGCAGTCGGTCTGGCAGGCCTCGGCGCCCGAGGGCGCGACCGT
Source organism: Burkholderiales bacterium (assembly GCA_037137595.1). Taxonomy (GTDB): domain Bacteria; phylum Pseudomonadota; class Gammaproteobacteria; order Burkholderiales; family Burkholderiaceae_E; genus UBA4615. Next base: position 15,961 of record JBAXJZ010000005.1, read on the forward strand.
CGGCTGGGGCGGCAAGATGGGCGACCTCGCGCTGTCGTCGAACGCCGGGGCCTCGCTGTTCACCTGCATCTCGGCCACCGGGCAGTCGGTGATGCTGTCGGGCTCGCAGGCGCTCGCCTACCAGATCGGCACCGGCGGGGCGACCGCGATCAACGGCGCGAAGAACGCGTTCGCCGGGTCCACCGCGGTCCGCGATGCGGTCAACGAGCTGATGAAGCGCACCGGGACGCACCTGATGGAGGCCGACTACGCGGCGGTGGTCACGCGCTCGCAGACGGCCGAGCAGACCGTGACCGCGGCGCTCGCCGGCGTGCCGGCCAGCGGGTTCACCCGCTTCGACCCGACGGTCAACACAGCCCTCGCCACCCAGCTGACCGGCAACACGCTCGCCGACCAGATGCGCATCGTGGCCCGGCTGATCGCCGCGCGAAGCACGCTCGGCACGAAGCGCCAGGTGTTCCTCGTGTCGCTCGGCGGCTTCGACCACCACGACTACCTGATGACCCAGCATCCGACGCAGATCGGCCGCGTGGCGGCCGCGATGCGCGCCTTCCACGACACCACGGTCGACCTCGGCGTCGCCGACAGGGTCGTCGCGTTCACCGCGTCGGACTTCGGCCGCACGCTGACCTCGAACGGCGACGGCTCGGACCACGGCTGGGGCAGCCACCACTGGCTGGTGGGCGGTCCGGTCGCCGGCAGGGCGATCTACGGCACGGCGCCGCCGATCGAGGTCAACGGCACGCAGGACGTGGGCTCGGGCCGGCTGATCCCCACGACCTCGGTCGACCAGTACGGCGCGTCGCTGGCGAGCTGGTTCGGCGTGGCTGCCGGCGAGCTGTCGACCGTGTTCCCCAACATCGGGAACTTCAGCGGCCGGCCGGCCTTCCTCTGACCGGTCGTCCGAACCGCGGGCTTGCGTCCGCCCGAGACGCGCGGCACGCTCCGGGTCCCCTTCAGGAACCGGAGCCCCACCGATGCCCTTCGACTTCACCGGCCGCCGCGTCCTCGTCACCGGCGGCACCAGCGGGATCGGCCTGGGCATCGCACGCGCGTTCGAGGCGGCCGGCGCCCGCGTGGTCGCCGCGGGCCTGATCGGCGCCGATGCGCCCGCCTCGACCGACACGCTGCGCATCGAGGCCCTCGACGTCACGGACCCCGCGTCGGTCGACGCGGTGGTGGGCGGGCAGGACGCGCTCGACGTGCTGGTCAACGCGGCCGGCGTGATCCGCCGCGGCGACGAGCACGACCCCGCGGTGTTCGCGCAGGTGATCGACGTGAACCTGAACGGCGCGATGCGCTGCTGCGCGGCCGCGCGGCCGCTGCTCGAGCGCGCCGGCGGCGCGGTGGTCAACGTGGCGTCGATGCTGAGCTTCTTCGGCGGCGGGCTGGTCCCGGGGTATTCGGCGAGCAAGGGCGGCATCGCGCAGCTCACCAAGAGCCTGGCGATCGCCTGGGCGCCGAAGGGCGTGCGGGTGAACGCGGTGGCGCCCGGCTGGATCGCCACGCCGCTCACGCGGGCGCTGCAGGACGATACGGCGCGCGCCGGTTCGATCCTCGCGCGCACGCCGATGGGCCGCTGGGGCACGCCGGCCGACGTCGCCGGGCCGGTGCTCTTCCTGTGCTCGCCGGAGGCGGCGTTCGTGACCGGCGTGGTGCTGCCGGTGGACGGCGGGTATCTGGTGAGCTGACTCAGCCGCCGAGCCGCCCGGTCGCCAGCAGCACCGCCAGCGTCGCCATCGTCGCGGCGACGGCGGCGTCGAGCAGCCGCCACGCGATCGGCTTCGCGAAGAGCGGCGCGGCCGCTCGCGCGCCGTAGCCCAGCAGCGTGAACCACACGGCGCTGGCCGCCGCCGCGCCGAGCGCGAACGCCGGCCGCGTCGCCGCCGGATGCTGCGCGCCGACCGAACCGATCAGCAGCACCGTGTCGAGGTAGACGTGCGGGTTGAGCAGCGACAGCGCCGCGACCTGCGCGAGCACCGTGCGCCGCGCCGCCGGCGCGCCGCCGCCGGCCTCGAGCACGCCCGGGCGCAGCGCGCGGCGCGCAGCCTGCACCGCATACCCCGCCAGCACCGCCGCGCCGAGCCAGGACAGCGCCCGCAGCAGCGCCGGATGCGGGCCGAGCGCGGCGCCCAGGCCGGCGACGCCCGCGATGATCAGCGCCGCGTCGATCGCCGCGCAGCAGAGCACCACCGCGCCCACGTGCTCGCGACGCAGTCCCTGCCGCAGCACGAAGGCGTTCTGCGCGCCGATCGCGACGATCAGCGAGGCGCCGAGCCCGAAGCCGGCGGCGAGCGGCGCGACGAGGTGCGAGGGGTCCATCGGGCGAGCATCACCCGTCGAGGCTCCCGACGCCAACGAGTTCTGCTAAGGTCGATTCAGTTCAGCTTCATCGACGGAGGGCACCGTGCTCGACTACGCGCTGATCGAGGCCGTCTCGGCCGTGCTCCGCGAGGGCAGCTTCGAGCGTGCCGCGCACGCGCTCGGCGTCACGCCGTCGGCCGTCTCGCAGCGCGTGAAGCTGATCGAGGAGCGGATGGGCACCGCGCTGATCGTCCGCGGCCAGCCCTGCGCACCCACCGACGCGGGCGCGCGGCTGTGCCGGCACGCCGAGCGCGTGGCCATGCTCGAGGCGGACCTTCGGCACGAGCTGCCCGCGGTCTCCGGTCTCGGCCGCCCCACCGACCGGCCGGTGCTGCCCATCGCCGTCAACGCCGACAGCCTCGCGACCTGGTTCGTCGACGTGATCGCCGACGCCGCGTCCGACGGCGCGCCGCTGCTCGACGTGTCGATCGACGACCAGGACCACACCGCCGAATGGCTGCAGCGCGGGCGCGTGCTGGCGGCCGTGACCTCCACCGGCACCGCGCTGCCCGGATGCCGCAGCCGGCGGCTCGGCGCGCTGCGCTACCGCGCCACCGCGAGCCCTGCGTTCGTTCGCCGCTGGTTCGCCGACGGCGTCACCGCGCGCACGCTCGCCGCCGCGCCCTGCCTGGTCTTCGACCGCAAGGACCGGCTGCAGCACCGCTGGGCGGCGCGGGTCGCGCGGCGGGAGGTGGAGCTCGCCGCGCACCGGCTGCCCTCGGCGAACGCCTTCGTCGCGGCGGCGCTGGCCGGCGTGGGCTGGGGCATGAACCCCGAGCCGCTGGTGGCCGCGCACCTGAAGGCCGGGCGGCTGGTGGAACTGGTGCCCGACGCGCCGATGGACGTGGCGCTGCACTGGCAGGTGGCGCGGGTGGGGGCGCCGCTGCTGGAGCGGCTGGGGGCACGGGTGGCGGCGGTGGCGACGGGGTGCCTGGTGGGGTGAGCGCGTCGTGCCGTCACCGCCGCACTTCGGGCATGAAGGGCTGCGCGGGGTCGATCCCTGAGTGTCCCGAGCGCGGCGCTCAGCGCGCCGCCTGCCCCGCGACCCGGGCCGCGTCGACGGTCCGGCCGCCGACCCCCAGCCCCCGCAGCGTCTCCACCATCGCCGCATCCACCGGCGTCGACGGCAGCGGGCCGAGTGCCGCCTCCAGCCGCGTGCCGTCCAGCCGATGCGGCACCCGCCACAGGTACGACATCCGCGCGAGCTCGCGCATCATCGGCGACACCAGGCCCACCACGCGCAGCAGCGGCCACGGCACGCCACCGCGTCGCCAGCCCTTCGCCGGCACGACGCCCAGCCGCGCGGCGGCCCGCTCGACCGCGTCGAGCAGCTGCGCACCGGTGAGGGCGTGGCCGGCGAAGTGCAGCCGCGCGGCCCGGGGCAGCGCGTCGTCGCGGGCCGCCGCCGCCACGAAAGCACGGGCCAGGTCGGGCAGGTAGGCCCAGGCGTGCACGACGTCGGTCGGGCCGGGATAGACCAGCCGGCCTCGCGCGAGGTCCTTCACGATCGCGAGGTCCATCCAGGAGCCCGTGCCCGCGCCGTAGAAGTCGCCGGCGCGGATCACCACGCTGCGCAGCCGCGGGCGGGCCGCCATCTCGTCCTCGAGCGCGAGCCGCTGCGCGCCCTTGACCGTGTCCGGGCGCATCGGCGTGTCCTCGGCGAGCACCGGCGGCATCGCCGTGCCGAAGCCGTAGACGTTGCCCGGCAGCATGAAGCGGGCGTCGAGCCGCTCCGCGACCTCCATGCCCAGTCGGGCCAGCGGCATCATCGACGCGTCCCAGTCGGTGTAGACGGGGTTGATCGCGTACACGACGGCACGCGCACCGGCGGCCGCGGCGGCCAGCGCCGCGGTGTCGGCGAGGTCGATCGCGAGCGCGATGACCGAGGGCGGCAGGTCGGCGAGCGGCCGACGGGCCTGGGCGAGGACACGCCAGCCGGCCTGCGCGAAGGCGCGGACGCAGGCCGCGCCCACGCGGCCCCCGGCGCCCAGCACGAGCACGGCGGGTCGGGTGTCGCCGGCGGCGGCGCGAGCGGCGATCGGATCGAGGGAGCGGGGGCGGGTCATGGCGCGGTCCTGGGTCGGGGGTGGCGATGGGCCCAGTCTCCGCCTCGCCCTCCCATCCGGGAAGTCGCGGTCCGTGCATTCCAGCCATACACTTCCGCATGGCCCGAACCGCCCCGTCCCGCCCCGAGGACTTCGACTGGTCGCTGGTCCGCAGCTTCGTCGCGGTGCTCGACGCCGGCAGCCTCACCGCGGCCGCGCGTCGCACCGGCATGCACCAGCCCACGCTGTCGCGGCACGTCGCCGAGCTCGAGGCGCAGCTGCAGGCGCCGCTCTTCGAGCGCACCGGCCGCGGCGTCGTGCCCACCGCCGCGGCGCTCGCGATCGCCGACGCCGCACGGCGGATGCAGGCCGATGCGCAGTCGCTGGCCTTCACGCTCGCCGGCCGGCGGGAGGCCACCACCGGCACCGTGAGGATCACCGCGAGCCGCATCGCCGCGACCTGGCTGCTGCCGCCGGTGATCGTGCGGCTGCAGGCCGCGGAGCCGGGCATCCAGGTCGAGCTCGTCGGCTCCGACGCGCTCACCAACCTGCTGCGCCGCGAGGCCGACATCGCGGTGCGCATGGTGCGGCCCGACCAGGGCTCGCTCATCGCACGCAGGATGGGCGACATCCCGATCGTGGCCTGCGCGCACCGCCGCTACCTGCGCGACGCGCCGCCGCTGCGCACGCCGACCGACCTCGCCCGGCACCGGCTCGTCGGCATGGACCGCGACGAGACCATCCGCAAGGGCTTCGCCGCGTTCGGGCTGCCGCTCGACCGCGACGCCTTCGCGGTCCGCACAGACGACCAGATCGCCTACGTGAGGCTGGTCGCCGAGGGCGCGGGCGTGGGCTTCGTCACGCCCTATGTGCTCGCGCAACTGCCCGACGTGGTCCGGGTGCTGCCGATGCTCGAGGTGCCGCCGCTGCCGTGCTGGCTCGCGGTCCATCGCGAGATCCGCGGCAATCCGGTGGTGGCGCGGGCTTGGCGGGTGCTGGTGGATGCGCTGCCGGCGGCGATCGCCGCCGGCACCTCGTCCGGCTGACCGCCGCGCCGTCCCCGCCGCGACGCGCTCAGCCCAGCCGGATCCCCTCCGCCAGCGCCGCGTACGCCACCTCGATGCGCCGCAGGTGCCGGATCTCCGGATGCGTGAGCAGCCACAGCTGCGTCTCGCACTCGTCGATCGGGTCGGTGAGCGCCCGCAGGTCCGTGCGGCGCTCGGCGAGGAAGACGGGCACCAGCCCGATCGCCGCGCCGCTCGCGATCACCTCGGCCACCGTCAGGATGCTGCCCGCGAGGTAGGCCGGCACGACCTTCGGGAACTGGCGACGGCGCCACTGCACCGACGGATGCTCGGGCAGGGCGTCGTCGGGCGCGACCCAGGGCTGCGCGGCCGGCGCCGCCGGGTCGAAGCGTTTCGGCCCGCGCGCCTTCGACGCGTAGAGCGCCACGCGGATCGGGCCGAGGTGGCGGCCCACCAGGTGCTGCGGCGGGCGCTTCGTCGCGCGCAGCGCGAGGTCCGCGTCGCGGCGCGAGAGGTTCGCGAGCTCGTTGCCGGCATGCAGGTCGAAGCGCAGCGCCGGGTGCTCGCGGCGCAGCGCCGGCAGCGCGGGCAGCACCAGGCCGTGCAGGATCGTGTCGGTGCTGGTGATCCGCACCGTGCCCTCGACCCGCCCGGCGCCGGCCTGCAGCAGCGCGCGCGCGGCCTCCAGCCGGCCCTCGATCGCCTCGGCGTGCGCGGCCAGCTGCAGCGCGGCGTCGGTGGCCACGGTGCCGCTGCGGTCGCGCTCGAAGAGGCGTACACCGAGACCCTTCTCGATCCGCTGCAGCGCGCGGAACGCCGTCGACGGGTCCACGCCCAGCCGTTCGGCGGCCCCGGCGAAGGTGCCGGTGCGCACCAGCGCGAGGACGACCTCGAGGTCGGCGGCCGACAGCGGGTATTGCATTCGTGCAGTCATGCCCTGCAGCGTCGCCTATTTCGCTGCGCCCGTGCAAGGCCCGACACTGCACGGCATCGTTCCCATGGAGTCCGCGATGGATACCGCGTCCCCTGTTGTATCGACCCCGCCCGGCTCGCGCCCGGAACCGGCCGCGTCACCCGCGGCGCGTCACGGCCTGGTGCTCGTCAGCCACGTGCTCTGCCCCTATGTGCAGCGCGCCGCGATCGTGCTCGCCGAGAAGGGCGTGCCCTTCGAGCGCGTCGACATCGACCTCTCGGCGAAGCCCGAGTGGTTCCTCGCGGTGTCCCCGCTCGGCAGGACGCCGGTGCTGCTCGTCGACGGCGTGCCGGTCTTCGAGTCCGCGGTCATCTGCGAGTACCTCGACGAGACGCTCGGGCCGCGCCTGCATCCGGCCGACCCGCTCGAGCGCGCGCAGCACCGCGCGTGGATCGAGTTCGGCTCGTCGCTGCTGAACTCGATCGCGGGGTTCTACGCCGCGCCCGACGAGGCCGCGCTCGCCGCGAAGGCGCGCGAGATCGCGACCCGGCTCGCGCAGCTCGAGACGCGTCTGGCATCGGGCTCGGGGCCGTGGTTCGGCGGCGAGGCCTTCGGACTCGTCGACGCGGTGTTCGGGCCGGTGTTCCGCTACTTCGACGCGTTCGACGCCGTCGACGACTTCGGCTGGCACGCCGACGCGCCGCGGCTGCGCGCGTGGCGCGAGCGGCTCGCACGGCGGCCCTCGGTCGCCGGCGCCGTCCGGCCCGACTACCCGCAGCGGCTGCGCACCTTCCTGCTCGCGCGCGGCAGCGCGCTGTCGACCCGCATGCGCGCCGCCGTGCCCGCCCCCGCCCACCCCTGACCGGAGACCGCCATGACCACCGTCCGTGACGCCATCGAACACCGCGCGGCCACCCAACAGTTCGACCCGTCCCGCGCGCTAGACGACGCGGAGGTCCGCGAGCTGGTGCGGCTCGCGACCCTCGCGCCCTCGGCCTACAACTTCCAGAACTGGTCCTTCGTCGCCGTGCGCTCGGCCGACGCGAAGGCCCGCCTGCGCGCCGCCGCCTACGGCCAGCCCAAGATCAGCGACGCGCCGGTGACCTTCGTGATCGCCGGCACCCTTAACGCGCACCGCACGCTCGCCGCGCGCCTGGCCCCGTCGGTCGAGGCCGGCCTCCTGCCCGCGCCGGTCGTCGACGCCTGGGTGTCGATGGCCGCGGGCTCGCACGAGGGCAACCCGGTCCTGCAGCGCGACGAGGCCTTCCGCTCGGCGTCGCTCGCGGCGATGACGCTGATGCTCGCCGCGGCGGAGCGCGGTCTGGTCACCGGTCCGATGAGCGGCTACGATCCGGCGAAGGTCTCGGAGGCCGTAGGACTCGGCGCGGACGAGGTGCCGGTGGTGCTGGTGGCGGTCGGTCACGCGGCGCCGGGCAACGCGCCGCAGAAGCCGCGACGGCCGGTGGAGGAGGTGTTGCGTCTGGCCTAGCGATGAGCGGGCCGGCCCGAGGGCGTTCACCGCGGGTCGGGATCCGCCATCCATTCGGGGATGTCGCGCCGGTCATGCAGGATGCGCCAGACATCGACGTGATCCGCGCGCTCGACGTAGAACACCCGATACGGGTACCGCTGCAGCGCCCAGGCACGCAACCCAGGAAGGTTCAGCTCGTGCGCCCACCGCGGCGAACCCGTCGCGGGGTGGCGCGCAATGTGGGCATAGGCAGCTCCGAGCGCGTCGACGAATCCGAGCGCAGCCTCTTCGGAGCCTTCCTCGACGTAGCGGTCGACCGCGTCCTCCGCGTCCCGCACGGCCGCCGCGCGCGGGATCACGGGCCTGACCTTCATGCCGTCGTCAGGCCTTCCGACGCGCAGGCCGGCTTCGAGTGGCCCCGGTCCGCGCGCGGGCCCTCAGACGTTCGAGGTGATCCGCATCGGCGGCCGCAGTGGGCGCCGACGCGGCCCCCGCCAGCAACAGTCCGCGCAGGTGCTGACGATCCTGATCGCGCCGGATCAGTTCGCGCACGTACTCGCTGCTCGTGCCGAATCCGCGCTGCTCGACCTGCTCGTCGACGAATGCCTTCAGGCTCTCCGGGAGCGAGATGTTCATCGTGCTCATGGTTCGAGGATACGAGGCTTGCCAAATCTTGGCAAACCTTTACGGCGGCGCGACGCGGCCGTCAGTGCATCGACCGCCGCCGGTCCTCGCGCCGCGCCGGCATCGCCTCGCTCACGCGCGCGGGCTCGTCGAAGGTCGAGAGCAGCAGCGCGCGCTCGGTGCGACGCCCGTCGAGCGACAGGCTGACCGCGGTGCCGCAGACGATGCAGAAGTGCACGGTCATCGGACGCGGATGTGCGTCGGACGTGTGGCCGACGCTGCCGATCTTGCCGCCGTCGAACTCCACGCAGGCATCCGGCCAGACCGGATCGCCGGGGCCGCGCACGCGCGCGAGGCCGCGGCAGAACCCGCAATCGCAGCGCACCCAGTCCCGCGGATCGCCGCGTGTCCGGAAGCGCACCGCGCCGCACGGACATCCGCCTTCGAGTCGGCTCGTCGTCATCGCTCCTCCCTCGCGGGCGCGCGGTCGATGCCGGCTGCCCGTCCTGCCTGCGCCGTCGACGGCGCGTGTCAGCGGCGCGGCTCGACCGCCACCACCACCGGCACGATCGCCGGCTCGACCTTCGCACGCGCGGTGGCCTCGTGCGACTTCATGCCCCACGACCACAGACGCTCGGCGGGCAGCGGCAGCACTAGCAGCAGGTGCTCGAGGATCGCGAGCGACAGCAGCGACGCGACCAGCGTGATCGAGGCCACGTCGAACTCGGAGGCGCCCGGCGCGCGGGCCGCCTGCCACATCGGGATCGCGACGATCGTCGCGGCGGCCACCGACATCGGCAGCAGCGCGTTCATCGGCGCCCGGGTGAAGTAGCTCTGCAGGTACTTCAGATGCTCGGGCAGGAAGTCGGCGTTCAGGTTGCGCACGCCGAGGAAGACGTTGAGCTTCGCGCTCTGGCGCATCGTCCACAGCACGAGGTAGGTCCACAGCCCGGTCTGGTTGGGCCGCTCCCAGGTCGCGAACGCGACGAACAGCGCGAGCACCACCAGCGCGAGCTCGTGATGGGCCACCGCCTCGAGCGCCGCGCGCAGGCGCGGCCAGCCGCGCAGCCCGGGCGGGCACGCGGTGCGCCGCGGCCCGGTCACGAAGCCCAGCAGGAAGCCCACCTCCTGCCACGCCCAGATCAGGATCGCGCAGGTGAAGCCGCAGTAGGCGCCCGAGACCGAGGTCTGCCCGCTGCTGTACCACAGGCCCCAGACGGCGAGCCCGGCCACCACGGTGGTGCCGAGCATCGTCGTGCGGTGCGTGCGGCGCGGCAGCCCGTCGAGGTACAGGATCGCGCCGGTGCTCGCCCACCAGACGAGCACCGTGAACGCGAAGGGCAGCAGGTACTGCATGAAGGCTCCCGCGTGCGTCGGCTCACCAGACCGGCGCGACGCGCACCGACGCCGGCAGCTCGTTCTTCTTCACCGGCATCAGGAACAGCCGGCCGAAGGTGAGCGCCGCACCCGCCGCGCACAGCCCGCGCGTCACCCACCCGCCGAGCCCGCCCCGGGCCTTCGCGTCGTCGGCCTTCTTCGAGTACGCGAACAGCGTCTCGAGGCCCGCGCGGAACTTCGGGTTGTTGGTGTCGAGCACCACCGGGAACACCTGCTTCGTGATCTCCGAGCACACGTCGAACACGCGGTAGTCGTAGTCGTCCGACTCCAGGCCCATCGCCTTGTGCAGCATCGGGCGCGTGTGGTCGCGCACGTACATCGTCGCGTACACCGCGAGCAGGAAGAAGCGGATCC